>NZ_JBHVIV010000109.1:0-24498 GCF_042799475.1 Kitasatospora sp. NPDC057692
ATGAGAGTGGGCGGGGCCGCGGGGGCGCCCCCGGCCGCCGGCGGGCGCGCGGCGGCGCGGGCGGCGGCGCGCAGGCCGAAACGGAGCGCCAAGAAGATCGTGGCCTGGTCCGCCGCCGGTGTGCTCGTCCTGATGGCGGGCACCGGCGGGCTGATCTACTACAAGCTGAACGGCAACATCAAGTCCTTCGACGCGGACGCGATAGCCAAGGACCGGCCGCCGGAGGCGCAGGCCGACGCGGACGGCAACAAGCCGGTCAACGTGCTGCTGATCGGCTCCGACAGCCGCGGCAAGAGCAACTCCGACCTCGGCGGCGGCGAGGAGGGCGGCGCCCGCTCGGACACCACGATCCTGCTGCACGTCTACGCCGACCACAAGCACGCCGTCGGCATCTCCATACCGCGCAACGCGATGGTGGTGACGCCCCCGTGCAAGCTGCCGAACGGAAAGTGGACCAAGGGCAGTTCCAGCGCGATGTTCAACGCGGCCTTCTCCACCGGCGAGACCGACGAGGGCAACCCCGCCTGCACCCAGAACACCGTGGAGAAGCTCACCGGCATCCGCGTCGACCACACCATCGTGGTCGACTTCTCGGGCTTCTCGACGATGACCAAGGCGGTCGAGGGGGTCGACGTCTGCCTGCCGGAGGACATCTACGAGAGGGACCTCAACGAGAAGCTGCCCACGAAGGGCGCGGTGGTCCTGAAGAAGGGCCCGCAGAAGGTGGAGGGCCAGCAGGCGCTCGACTACGTCCGGCTGCGCCACGGCATCGGCGACGGCTCCGACATCGGCCGGATGAAGCGCCAGCAGGCCTTCATCAGCTCGCTGGCCGCCAAGATCAAGAAGCAGGGCCTCAACCCGACCACCCTGCTGCCGCTGGCCGACGCCGCCACCAAGTCGCTGACCGTCGACCCCGGCCTCGACAGCGCCGACAAGCTGATGTCCTTCGGCCTGTCGCTGCGCAACATCGACCTGCACGACCTCAAGTTCATCACCCTGCCCTGGCGGTTCCGCACCGTCGACAAGAACCTCGACATCGTCCAGGCGGACGCCAACAAGCTCTTCGACACCCTCAAGGCCGACCGGACCATCGACGGCCAGAACGCCACCGGCGAGCAGCCCCCGGAGGCCGCCTCCCCGACCGCCCCGGCGGCCCCGGCCACCACCGCCGCCGCCACCACCGCGTCCGTCCCCGCCTCCCCGCTCGCGACCGACGCCGCCAACAGGAACATCAAGGTGTCCGTCCTCACCGGCACCGCCGCCGCCGGCATGGCCGGCAAGGCGACCGAGCAGCTCAAGGCGGCCAAGTTCAACGCCACCGCGACGGGCCGGGCGGACAGCACCAAGTACACGACCACGATGGTCCGTTACGGCTCGGGCCAGAAGGCCAACGCGGAGAAGGTCGCCGCACTGTTCCCGGGCGCGGTCGTCGAGTCCGGCACCGCGCCGGGCCTCACCGTGATCGTCGGCCAGGACTTCGCGGCGGCCAACGGTGCCACGGCCGCCGCCGGCAGCACCTCGGCGGCCCCGTCCACCCCGGGCACGCCCGCCCCGCTGCCCAGCAGCGTCACCGCCGACGCCCGCTCGGCCGACGACAACATCTGCGACAACACCACCTACGGCTCCGGCGGCTGACCGGGCCCGCGCCCCGGGGCGCGCCGTCCGCGGGCCCGTGCCATGGTGGGCCTGGCGGACACGCCGGGGGGAGCCGCAGGCCCGAAAGGCGGAACCCATGGCCGAGATCGCCCTGGAGCTCGACATCGCCGCTCCGCGCGCCGTCGTGCTGGCCGCGCTGACCACCCACGACGGGCTGACCTCCTGGTGGACGACCGAGGTGGAGCGGGAGGGGGAGGTGCTGCTGCTCGACGTCCCCGGCGACCCCGAGCCCCACCGGCTGCGGCGCGAGCGTGCCGACCAGGACCGGGTGGTCTGGACGAACGCCGGAGCCTTCCCGCCGCACTGGGCCGGCACCTGGATCAGCTGGGACCTCGCCGAGCGGCCCGAGGAGCGGGGCGGTCCCGGCCACCGCACCCGGCTGCTGCTGCGGCACGGCGGCTGGCAGCCCGGCAGCGAGGAGGGCGTGCCGCTGGTGGCCGGCACCTGGGCGCAGCTGCTCGTCCGGCTCAAGGACTACGCGCAGAGCGGCCGGGCGCAGCCGCTCTTCAGCAAGGGCGGCCACCACCACGCGCCGTGACCGCCCGGGCCCGCGCCGGTGGCCGCCCGGCGGACGGCGACCCGCCGGGACGCCGTCCGGTGGCGGGATCGCGGAGGCACGGCGATCGTGGGCGGTGTACGGCCGTCGGCGCCGCGCGGCCGGACGGCCCGCGCCCCCGGCGGTCCGCCCGGCGGACGACCATCGCTTGGAGGCCCAGGAATGCCCGTAGTCACCGCACCGTACAAGCCCGGTACCCCTTGCTGGGTGGACCTCATGGCGAGCGACCAGCAGGCCGCGCTCGACTTCTACCGCGACCTGTTCGGCTGGCAGGGCGAGGTCGGCCCGGCCGAGTACGGCGGCTACGCCGTGTGCTCGCTGAAGGGCCGGCCGGTCGCCGGGATCATGGCCCGATCCGCTCCGGAGGGGCAGCCGCTGCCCCCGGTCGGCTGGACCACCTACCTCGCCGCGGACGACGCCGACGCCGCCGCGCAGGCCATCGCCGGGGCCGGCGGCACGATCGTCTACCCGGTGATGGAGGTCGGCGGCACCGGCCGGATGCTGGTCGCCGCGGACCCGACCGGTGCGGTGTTCGGCGTCTGGCAGAAGCTGGAGTTCATCGGCGCGGGCATCGTCAACGAGCCCGGCGCGCTGGTCTGGAACGAGCTCAACACCACCGACACCGCCGCGGCCGGCCGGTTCTACCAGCAGGCGCTCGGCCTGCGCCCGGGCACCATCCAGGGCATGGACGGCTTCTACTCGCTCAACGTCGGCGACCACACGGTGGGCGGCATGCAGCCGGTCGCCGGGTACCTGCCGCCGGACACGCCCCCGCACTGGATGGCCTACTTCTCGGTGGACGACACCGACTCCACCGTGGACGCCCTGGTCAAGGCGGGCGGATCGGTGATCCAGCCGCCGTTCGACATGCAGGCCGGGCGGATGGCGGTGGTGCGGGACCCGCAGGGCGCGGTCTTCGCGGTCACCTCCACCCCGGACTCGCCCTGAGCGGCCGGATCCGGCCGTCCTCCGGCCCGTTCCGAACGAACCGCCGCCCGTTCCCGCGACGCGCCGCCGGGAATGGGCGGCACGGCGCGCGCGGACGGGTAAGACTGCACCCATGCTGGGGCTACCGGACGACATCCGCGCTTTCCTCTTCGACCTCGACGGGGTGCTCACCCAGACCGCCACGGTGCACGCCGCGGCCTGGAAGGACACCTTCGACGCCTTCCTGCGGGCCGAAGCCGCCCGCACCGGCGGGCCGTTCACCCCGTTCGACGCCGTCGCCGACTACGACGCCCACGTGGACGGGCGGCCGCGACTCGACGGCACCCGCGCCTTCCTGCACAGCCGGGGCGTCGACCTGCCCGAGGGCACCGACGCCGACCCGCCGGGCGCCCGCACCGTGCACGGCGTCAGCCGGGCCAAGAACGACACCGTGCTGCGGATGATCCGCGAGCAGGGCGTCGCCCCGTACGACGGCTCGGTCGCCTACGTGCGCCGGCTGCGGGCGCTCGGCCTGCCCACCGCCGTCGTCTCGTCCAGCGCCAACTGCCGGGACGTGCTGCGCGCGGCGGGCATCGAGGGCTACTTCGACGTGATCGTGGACGGCGTCGTCGCCAAGCGCGAGGGGCTGCCGGGCAAGCCCGCGCCGGACACCTACCTGGCCGCCGCCCGGGCGCTGAAGGTCGAGCCCGCGCACGCCGCCGTGTTCGAGGACGCGCTGGCCGGGGTCGCCTCCGGCAGGGCGGGCGGCTTCGGCGCGGTGGTCGGCGTGGACCGCACCGGCCAGGCCGCCGAACTGCGCCGCGACGGCGCCACCGTGGTCGTCCGCGACCTCGCCGAACTGATCCCCGACCACCCGCAGCAGACCGAGGAGGCGTCGTCGTGACGAGCGGTCAGGAGCAGCCCTTCGCCGTCGACCCGTGGCAGGTCGCCGAGCACGGCCTGGACCTCACCTCGCTGGCCCGCGCGGAGTCCGTCTTCGCGCTCTCCAACGGCCACATCGGCCTGCGCGCCAACCTCGACGAGGGCGAGCCGCACGGCCTGCCCGGCACCTACCTCAACGGCGTCTTCGAGCTGCGCCCGCTGCCCTACGGCGAGGGCGGCTACGGCTATCCGGAGTCCAGCCAGAGCGTCATCAACGTGACCAACGGCAAGATCATCCGGCTGCTGGTGGACGACGAGCCCTTCGACCTGCGCTACGGCGAACTGGTCAGCCACCGCCGCTGGTTGGACTTCCGCGAGGGCCTGCTTCGGCGCTCCGCCGAGTGGACCTCCCCGGCCGGGCGGACCATCAAGGTCGACTCCACCCGGCTGGTCTCGCTCACCCAGCGGGCCATCGCCGCCGTCGAGTACACCGTCGAGGCGGTGGACGGCCCGGTGCGGATCGTGCTGCAGAGCGAGCTGGTCGCCAACGAGCAGCTGCCCGGCGGCCCCGAGGGCGACCCGCGGGCCGCCGCCGTGCTGGAGGCCCCGCTGCTCGCCGAGGCGAACCACGCGGGCGGGACGAAGGCGGTGCTGGTCCACCGCACCCGGTACAGCGGCATCCGGGTCGCGGCCGGCATGGACCACCTGATCGAGGGCCCGGAGCGGCTGGACACCGTCGCCGAGGCGGAGGCCGACCACTGCCGGATCAGCGTCACCACCGTGCTGAACCCCGGCGAGCGGCTGCGACTGGTGAAGTTCATGGCCTACGGCTGGTCGGCGACCCGCTCGCTGCCGGCCGTCCGGGACCAGGTGGAGGCCGCGCTGACCGCCGCCCGGTACACCGGCTGGGACGGCCTGGTCGCCGAACAGGCTGACTTCCTGGAGGAGTTCTGGGAGACCAGCGACGTCGAGATCGAGGGCGACGTCGAACTCCAGCAGGCCGTCCGGTTCGCCGTCTTCCACGTGCTCCAGGCCGGTGCCCGCAGCGAGGAGCGCGCCATCCCCGCCAAGGGGCTGACCGGACCGGGCTACGACGGGCACAGCTTCTGGGACACCGAGGCCTTCGTGCTGCCGGTGCTCACCTACTGCCTGCCCGCCGCCGTCAACCAGGCCCTGCGCTGGCGGCACACCACGCTTCCGCTGGCCCGCGATCGGGCGGTCCAACTCGGCCTGGCCGGCGCGGTGTTCCCTTGGCGGACGATCCGCGGCGAGGAGTGCTCCGGCTACTGGCCGGCCGGCACCGCCGCCTTCCACATCGGCGCGGACATCGCGGCCGCCGCCGCCCGCTACGTCCGGGCCACCGGGGACACCGAGTTCGAGCGCGACTACGGGCTGGAACTGCTCGTCGAGACCGCCCGGATGTGGCGCTCGCTGGGGCACCACGACGCCGTCGGCCGGTTCCGCATCGAGGGCGTCACCGGCCCGGACGAGTACAGCGCCGTCGCGGACAACAACGTCTACACCAACCTGATGGCGCAGACGAACCTGCGCGCCGCCGCCGAGGCCGCCGCCCGGCACCCGGGCGAGGCCGCCCGGCTCGGGGTGGACACCGAGGAGACCGCCGCCTGGCGGGACGCCGCCTCCGCGATGTTCATCCCGTACGACGAGAACCTCGGCGTCCATCCGCAGGCCGACGGCTTCACCGACCACCAGGTCTGGGACTTCGAGAACACCCCGCCGGAGAACTTCCCGCTGCTGCTGCACTACCCGTACTTCGACCTGTACCGCAAGCAGGTGGTCAAGCAGGCCGACCTGGTGCTCGCCATGCAGGTCCGCGGCGACGCCTTCACCGACGAGCAGAAGGCCCGCAACTTCGCCTACTACGAGCGGCTGACCGTCCGCGACTCCTCGCTCTCCGCCTGCACCCAGGCGGTGATGGCCGCCGAGGTGGGACAGCTCGACCTCGCGTACGACTACACTGCCGAAGCCGCCCTGATGGACCTGCACGACCTCGGCGGCAACACCCGCGACGGCCTGCACATGGCCTCGCTCGCCGGGGCCTGCATCGCCCTGGTGGCGGGCTTCGGCGGGCTGCGCGACCACGGCGAGGTGCTCTGGTTCCGGCCCCGGCTGCCCATCGGGCTGATGCGGCTCAGCTTCTCGCTGCTGGTCCACGGGCAGCTGCTGGGGGTGCGGATCGACCACGACCGGACCACGTACACGCTGCGGCGGGGCGAGGTGATCCACCTGCGGCACGACGGCGAGACGGTCCAGGTGAAGGCGGGCCGTCCGGTCTCGCTGCCCACCACCACCCCGCCCGCCCAGGAGCGCTGCAGCCAGCCCCCCGGCCGTGAACCGGCCCGCCGCCAGGCCCAGGCCGGCCTCTCCACCGGCCGCCTCACCTCCGGCCCCGACCACCTGGCCGCCGAGTAGCCCGGCGCCCCCCACCCGTCCGGCGCCCCTTCACCTGCCCGGCGCCCCTTTACCCGTCCGGCGCCCCTTCACCCGTCCGGCCCACCCCGGGTGCGGGGGGCCCGCCGGCGGCGGACGGTGCTGGTGTCGCGCGTCCCCGGCGTCAGGAGATCCCCATGGTGAGCGTGGCCGAGCAACTGGTGGAGGTGCTCCGGCAGGCCGGGGTGGAACGGGTCTACGGCGTGGTGGGCGACAGCCTCAACCCCGTGGTGGACGCGATCCGCCGGGCGGACGGCATCGGCTGGGTGCACGTCCGCAACGAGGAGGCCGGCGCCTTCGCGGCCGCCGCCGAGGCCGAGCTGACCGGCCGCCTGGCGGTCTGCGCCGGCTCCTGCGGCCCCGGCAACACCCACCTCATCCAGGGCCTCTACGACGCCCAGCGCAGTGGCGTCCCCGTCCTCGCCCTCGCCTCGCACATCCCCTCCGGTCAGATCGGTACCGGCTTCTTCCAGGAGACCCACCCCGAGCGGGTGTTCACCGACTGCAGCAGCTGGTGCGAGATGCTCTCCACCCCCGGCCAGCTGCCCCGTCTGCTGCGGGTCGCGATCCAGCACGCCCTCGGCGCCCGCGGCGTCTCGGTGCTGGCCTTCCCCGGCGACGTCGCCGCCCTCTCCGCGGCCAACCCGACCGGCACCAGCCACTTCCTCACCGAGCAGGCCGTCGCCGCCCCGCCCTGGTCCCAGGTGCAGGAGCTCGCGCGGGTGCTCAACTCCGCGCGCCGGGTCGCCCTGTTCTGCGGCGCCGGCGTGCGCTCGGCGCACGCCGAGGTGATGGAGGTCGCGGCCGTCCTGCACGCACCGGTCGGACACTCCCTGCGCGGCAAGGAGTGGATCCAGTACGACAACCCGTACGACGTGGGCATGAGCGGCCTGCTCGGCTACGGGGCCTGCCACGAGGCGCTGCACTCCGCCGACGCGGTCGTGCTGCTCGGCACCGACTTCCCGTACGACTCCTTCCTGCCCCAGGCCCGCACCGTCCAGGTCGACCACGACGCCACCCGGCTGGGCCGCCGCACCGCCCTCGACCTCGCGGTGCACGGCGACGTCTCCGCCACGCTGCGCGCCGTGCTGCCGCTGCTGGAGCAGAAGTCCGACCGCTCCTTCCTCGACGACATGCTGCGCCGCCACTGCCGCGCCCTGGAGGGCGTGGTCGGCGCGTACACCCGGGACATCGAGAAGCACCTGCCGATCCACCCCGAGTACGTGGCCGCGGTCCTGGACGAGGTGGCCGCGGACGACGCGGTGTTCACCGTCGACACCGGCATGAACAACGTCTGGGCCGCCCGCTACCTGCAGCCCAACGGGCGCCGCCGGGTGATCGGCTCCTTCCTGCACGGCTCGATGGCCAACGCGCTGCCGCACGCGATCGGCGCCCAGCTCGCCTTCCCGGGGCGGCAGGTGATCGCGATGGCGGGCGACGGCGGCCTGTCGATGCTGCTCGGCGAGCTGCTGACGGTGGCCGGGCACCGGCTGCCGGTGAAGACGGTGGTCTTCAACAACGGCGCGCTCGGCATGATCAAGCTGGAGATGCTGGTCTCCGGCTACCCGGAGTCGGAGATCGACAACGGCGACGTCGACTACGCCGGGATCGCCCGCGCGATGGGGATCCAGGCCAAGCGGGTCACCGAGCCGGCCCGGGTGCGGGAGGTGCTGGCCGAGGCGCTGGAACGGCCCGGCCCGGCGCTGGTGGACGTGGTCACCGACCCGAACGCGCTGTCCATCCCGCCGCACATCACCGCCGCCCAGCTGAAGGGCTTCGCGCTGGCCGCCGGTCGTACGGTGCTCTCCGGCGGCGTCGGCCGGATGATCGACCTGGCCCGGTCCAACCTCAGGAACATTCCCCGCCCGTAGGGGCTCGACGCGCGCTTTTGCCTGCGAGGCAAAAATATTGCCCGTGCGGCACGCGAGGTGTCCACTGGACACATGACCACCAGCCCAGCCGGTCCGCCCGAGGCCTCCGCCGCTCCCGCCGTCCCCGCCGCTCCCGCGGGCGACCACGAGACGCAGGAGGTGGCCGGCCTCGCCGCCAGGCTGCGCGACCACCGGCTCAGCAGCCGCCTCACGCTGGAGGTCGCCGCCGCCCGGGTCGGTCTCTCCCCAGCCTACTTGTCCCGACTGGAGACCGGACGCCGGCAGCCCTCACTGCCCGTTCTGCTCGGCCTCGCCCGCGCCTACGGCACCTCCGTCTCCGGCCTGCTCGGTGAGACCGTCACCGAGCCGGACCCGGTGGTGCGCGGCGGCGCGATCGAACCCGGCCGGGCCGGCGGCTGGGGCTACCGGCGGGCCGGCGCCCCGGGCCGGGCGATGCAGGCGCTGCGTGTGCACGTCCCCCCGGGCGTGCAGGACGCCGTGGTCCGCGTCCACCCCGGCGAGGAGTGGCTCTACGTCCTCCAGGGCCGGCTGAAGCTGACCCTCGGCGAACGCGTCCACCTGCTGGACGAGGGCGACTCCGCCCACTTCGACTCGCTCACCCCGCACTGCATCGCCGCCGACTCCTCGTCCGGGGTCGAACTGCTCTTCATGCACACCCTGCTGCAGAGCCCCGGCGGCGAACTCTGCCTCGGCGGCGGCCCAGCCGCCCCGCACCACTGACCCGACGTCAGGAAAACCGGAGGACACCCCGATGGCCGAGACCGCCGCCACCCCCGCCCCGACCGCCGTGCCCACCCCGGACACCAACGAGGAGGGCGCCCCGAAGACCATCGACGCCGGCAAGTGGGCGAACCGCCGGGTCTACCACCGCCTGGTGATCTACACCGCCGGCGGCCACCTCTTCGCCGGCTTCATCATCCTCCTGTTCGAACTGGGCAGCCGCAACAAGTAGTCCGGCTCCCCCCGCCCCAGGCCGCCGAGGCCCGCCCCCGGCGGCCTGCCGCCCCGGGCCGTCTCGCGCCGTCTCGGGCCGTCTCGGGGCGCTTCAGGCCGCTTCAGGCCGTGCGCAGCACCCCGCACAGGGCGTCGAGGGCGGCCGGGAAGGCGCGGTCGGTCGGGGTGGCGTAGCCGACGACCAGGGCCGGCGGGGCGTCCGGGGCGAGTTCCCGGTCGGCCAGGTACCAGCCGAGGCCGGTGAGGACCAGGCCCGCGGCGCGGGCGCGGTCCATCAGTTCGGGCTCCGGGAGGGAGCCGGGCGGCAGCTCCAGGACGGCGTGCAGCCCGGCGGCGATCCCGGTGACCCGTACGTGCGGGGCCCGGTCGGCGAGCGCCGCGACCAGCAGGTCCCGGCGGCGGCGGTAGTGCAGCCGGCAGCGCCGGACGTGCCGGTCGTACCGGCCCGAGGTGATCAGCTCGGCGAAGGTGAGCTGGTCGATCACCGGGCTCATGGTGTCCGCCGACGCCTTGAGCCGGGCGACCGGCTCGACCAGCTCGTCGGGCAGCGCCAGCCAGGCCAGCCGCAGTCCGGGCGCCAGGCTCTTGGCGGCGGTGCCGCCGTACACCACGCGGTCCGGGGCCAGCGCCTGCATCGCGCCGAGCGGCTGCCGGTCGTAGCGGAACTCGCCGTCGTAGTCGTCCTCGATCACGTAGCCGTCGTGCTCGCGGGCCCAGCGGACGGCGGCCGCCCGGCGCTCGGCGGCCAGCGCCGCGCCGGTCGGGAACTGGTGTGCCGGAGTGAGCAGCACCGCCCCCGCCCCTGCTCCCGCCAGCAGGTCCGTCCGCGCCCCGGCGCAGTCCAGCGGCAGCGGCGCGAGGCCGAGCCCGGCCGCTCGCAGGGTGTCCCGCTGCGGCGGCAGCCCGTACGTCTCGACGGCCACCCGCTCCACCCCGCGCTCGCGCAGCGCGGCGGCCAGCAGGGCCAGACCCTGGCCGAATCCGGCGCAGACCAGCAGCCGGTCCGGATCGGTGCGCACGCCCCGCACCCGGGCCAGGTAGTCGGCGAGCGCCCGCCGCAGCTCGATCCGCCCCAGCGGCGAGCCGTAGTCGAAGGCCTCGTGCGGGGCCACGGCCAGCGCCCGGCGGGCACTGGCCAGCCAGGCGGAGCGCGGGAACAGCGAGAGGTCGGGGCGTCCGGCGAGCAGGTCGTGCCGCCCGGTGGGGCGGTGGCCCGCCCGCACCCCCACGGCCGGTCCGGCGGGCCGGGGCGCGGCGCGTTCGGCGACCGTCGTCCCGGAGCCCTGCCGGGAGCTGAGCCAGCCCTCGGCGGTCAGCTGCCCGTACGCCTCGACGACGGTGTTCCGGGCGATCCCGAGGTCCTCGCCGAGCGCCCGGGAGGACGGCAGCCGGGCGCCGGGGGCGAGCCGCCCGTCCTGGACGGCCTCGCGCAGCGCGTCCTCCAGCGCCGCGCGCAACCCGGCCCCGGCGGCGCGCCGTTCGCCGAGGTCGAGGTGCAGATCGCCGCCGAACGCGGTCCAGGGGGCGGCAGCGCGGGTCTCGCGCGGGGCGCTCCGGGGGGCGCCCGGCGCGGCGCCGGGAGTGGTTCGGGGGCGGCTCATGGCGGGATTATCGCCGCCACCCCCGCGGCTCCCGGATGTCCGGTACATTGCGCCGGACGCACGATCGCGGTGGGGGTGGCGAACATGGCGTACCAGTACGGGAGTTCAGTGGTTCGGCCGCGAAGACGGCGGCCCGGGCGCGGGGGCTGCCTGACCGTCCTCCTCCTGCCGTTCCTCGTCGTGGTGCTGGGATATCCGCTCGCCGTGCCGGTCCTGGTCCCCGCCCTCATGCGGGCGCAGACCCCGCCGCAGCACACCACGCCCGGGCAGGTGGCGATCCTGGCGGGCATCGCGTACGCGGTCGCCCTGCTGGTGGACCTGCAGGCGAGCCGGGGCCGCCGGGCCGCCCCCCGCTGGGTGTCGCCCGCCCGGGCGGCCGCGCTGGCCGCCGCCTGCTCGCTGGTCGCCCACCTGGTCGGCGCGTACCTCGTGCCGAAGGCCCTCGGCGCCGGCCAGGACCCGGCGGCGGCGAACGGCTACGCCCTGCAGTGCCTCGCGGTGGGCGTGTTCGCGTGGGCGTGGCGGCTGGGCGTCCGGGCCTGGGCGGGCGAGCCGGTGGAGCGCCCCCGTCCCCGCCGGACGGCGCCGTCCCCGGACCGCGCCTCCTCGCGCACCGCGACCGTCAGCCGCCCGGCGGCGGGGGAGGTGTGGGTGGCGATGGTGCCGTTCCGGGACCGCGCGGAGGCGGCGCGGCACTACTGCGTGGTGGTGGGCGTCCGCTCCGGGTACGCGGAGGTCCTGCAGATCACCAGCAAGGACAAGGACCACCGCGACGACTACATCCGGATGGAGAACGAGGGCTGGGACCGCACCGGCAAGCCGTCCTGGGTCGAGATCGGGATGGCGCCGCGCCGGGTGCCGTACGAGAGCTTCCTCTCCGACCACCCGCAGGGCCCGTGCCCGCCGCGGATCTGGCGGGAGATCCAGCGCCGCCAGGCCGCCCCGGGCGCGGCCCGCCCGCCCCGGCCGCCCCGCACGCGTCCGTCCGGCGGCCCGGCCCCGTCCGCCCGCGGTCCCCGCCGCCCCTGAGGCCCGGAGCCACCGTGCGGCGCGCTCGTGTCACGCGGACCGGTTAGCGTCCGTCAGTGAACCGACGGATCCCGACGCGAGGGTGTGACAGATGAACGGGGAAGACCTTCTGGCCGAGCGCTTCGAGGAGCACCGGCCCCATCTCCGGGCGGTCGCCTACCGGATGCTCGGCTCGCTCAGCGAAGCCGAGGACGCCGTCCAGGAGACGTGGTTCAAGCTGAGCCGGTCGGACGTCGGCGAGGTCGTCAACCTGGGCGGCTGGCTGACCACCGTGGCCGGCCGGGTCTGCCTGGACCTGCTGCGCTCCCGCGTCGCCCGGCGCGAGGACCCCCTGCTGGAGCAGGACGGCCGGGAGGTCCGGCTGCCCGATCCGATCATCGGCGGGGCCCGGTCCATCGACCCGGAGCAGGAGATCCTGACCGCCGACTCGGTCGGCATCGCGCTGATGATCGTGCTGGAGGCCCTGGCCCCGGCGGAGCGGCTGGCGTTCGTGCTGCACGACCTGTTCTCGGTGCCGTTCGACGAGATCGCCCCGATCCTCGGCCGCACCTCCGCCTCCACCCGCCAGCTCGCCAGCCGGGCCCGCCGCCGCGTCCAGGGCGCCGCGCCCGCGCCGGACGCCGACCTGGCGCTGCGCCGCGAGGTGGTGGAGGCCTTCCTGGCCGCCGCCCGCGGCGGGGACTTCGACGCGCTGCTCACCGTCCTCGACCCGGACGTGGTGGCCCGCTCCGACGGCGGCGCGCCGCGGCCGGCCACCTTCCGGCGCGGCGCGAACGAGGTGGCGGCCGGGGCGAGCCTCTTCGGGGCGCAGTTCGCCGGGGAGTCCCGCCTGGTGCTGGTCAACGGCGAGCCGGCGGTGGCCGCGTTCGTCGACGGCCGCCCGGTCTCGCTCGCGGCGTTCACGGTGCGCGGCGGCAGGATCGTCGAGCTGAACATCTTCACCGACCCGGAGCGCCTGGAGCGCCTCGGCCTGTCGGCGGCCTGACGCCCGCCTCGATCCGTCGGACGGTCGGTGGTGGCACGGCCGTCCGCGTCATGGCTCCCCCGCCCGCTCGCACGCTGTCCGTCGACCATGCCGAATCCCCGGCCCCGGACGGAACCCCGGAGCGCCCTTCCCGCCACCCCGATCCGGCGTGGGGAAAGATGTCGGAAAAATCTTGCCGATGGATGTCGAGACCCCGGCGGCCCGCTCCGACCGAGGGGTGAGAGCGCGCCGCACGGGGCGTGCGGGACGGGAGGACACCCGAGATGAAGTACGTCGCCATGATCTACGGCAACCAGGCGAAGTGGGACGCGTTCCCGGCCGAGGAGTGGCCGGCCGCGATCGCCAAGCAGGAGGCGTTCAACACCAGGTACCGCGAGTCCGGCGAGCTGCTCGGCGCCTACGGCCTCGCCGACGCGGCCGCCGCCCAGCTGGTGCGGCGCGCGGACGGCCTCCCGGCGGTCACCGACGGGCCGTACCTGGAGACCAAGGAGTACATCGCCAGCTTCTACCTGCTGGACTGCGAGAGCCTGGAGCGCGCCCAGCAGATCGCCGCCGACATGCCGTTCGCGGACGTCGAGCCGGTGGAGCTGTGGCCGATCCTGCACGAGTCCCCGGCCAACGCGGCGGACGTGTGAGCGGCGGTCGGCTGCCGGATCCCGGCCGCTTCGAGGGTCTGCTGCGCGAGCTCGCGCCGCAGGCCCTCGGGGCGCTGGTGCGCCGGTACGGACGCGGGCAGTTCGACGCCTGCGAGGACGCCGTGCAGGAGGCGCTGCTGGCGGCCGCCACCCAGTGGCCGGCCGAGGGGGTGCCGGAGAACCCGCGCGGCTGGCTGGTGACGGTCGCCGGGCGGCGGCTGGCCGACGCCGTGCGCAGCGAGGCGGCCCGCCGGCGCCGCGAGGACGCGCTCGCCCTCGCCACACCGCAGTCCGCGCTGCTCAGCCCCGCGCCCGACGCGGCGTCGGCCGGCGGGCGGGACGACTCGCTGGAGCTGCTGTTCCTCTGCTGCCACCCGGACCTGTCCGCGCCCAGCCGGATCGCCCTCACCCTGCGGTCGGTCGGCGGCCTCGGCACGGCGCAGATCGCGGCGGCGTTCCTGGTGCCGGAGGCGACGATGGCGCAGCGGATCAGCCGGGCGAAGCAGACCGTCCGGACCGCCGGCCTGCCCGACCGGCGGCTGTCGGAACGGCTCGCCGAGGTCCGCCAGGTGCTCTACCTGATCTTCAACGAGGGGTACACGGCGAGCACCGGCGACGACCTCACCGCGCCGGAGCTCTCCACCGAGGCGATCCGGCTGACCCGTCTGCTGCTGCGGCTGGTCCCGGACGACGCCGAGACGGCGGGCCTGCTCGCCCTGATGCTGCTCACGGACGCCCGCCGCCCGGCGCGCACCGGACCGGGCGGGGAGCTGGTGACGCTGGCGGAGCAGGACCGCTCGCTGTGGAACGCCGCCCTCGTCGCGGAGGGGGTGGCCCTGATCAGCCGCACCCTCCCGCGCGGCCGGGTGGGGCCGTACCAGCTCCAGGCGGCGATCGCGGCCGTCCACGACGAGGCACCGGACGCCGGGTCGACGGACTGGCCGCAGATCCTGGCGCTCTACGACCTGCTGGCCCGGTTCGGCGAGAACCCCTTCATCGCCCTCAACCGGGCGGTGGCGCTGGCCATGGTCGAGAGCCCGGCGGCCGGGCTGGCCGCCCTGGCCCCGCTGGAGGCGGACAAGCGCTTCGCCCGCCACCACCGCCTGTTCGCCACCCGGGCGCACCTCCTGGAACTCCTCGGCGACCCGACGGCGCCGGACGTCTACCGCGAGGCCGCCCGCCGCGCCACCAGCGCCCCGGAACGCCGCCACCTGACCGCCCACGCCCGCCGGTTGGAGACGGGCACACACCGGAGGAAACCGTGACTCAACTCCTGAGGGTCCAGAACTTCAACGTCTCGGCCGACGGCATCGCCGCCGGCGAGGACCAGACCCTGGAGCGGCCGTTCGGCCTCGACCACGCCGAGCGGCTGTTCTCCTGGGCCGGTGCCACGGCGAGCTGGCCGATGCGGACCGACCCCGGCGGCAGCCGGGGCCTGGACGACCACCTGACCCGGGACTACGCCCGGAACATCGGCGCCGAGATCATGGGCCGCAACAAGTTCGGCCCCCAGCGCGGGCCCTGGGAGAACCTGGAGTGGCAGGGCTGGTGGGGGGACCGGCCCCCGTTCCGCACCCCGGTGTTCGTCCTGACCCACCACGAGCGGCCGTCGATCACCCTCTCCGACACCACCTTCCACTTCGTCGAGGGCGACCCGGCCACGATCCTCGAACAGGCGAAGGAGGCGGCCCGGGGCAAGGACGTCCGCCTGGGCGGAGGCGTGACCACGATCCGGGAATTCCTGGACGCCGACCTGGTCGATGCGATGCACGTGGCGGTCTCGCCGGTGGAGCTGGGATCGGGCCTGAAGCTGTGGGAGTCCCCCGACGAACTGCGCGACCGCTTCCACGTGGACGTCGTGCCGAGCCCGAGCGGTGTGACCCACCACCTGTTCTGGCGGAAGTAGCCGGTGGGAAGCGGCGGCCCCGGGAGGTCCGCGGACCTCCCGGGGCCGCCTACGGCGTGCTCCGTTCGACCACCCTCCTCACCGACTCCGCCCCCGCCCGCGCCCTCCGCCCCCGCCCTCCGCCACCACACCCGTCGCAGCCCACCCCTTGCCCGGCGCGGGAAGTCGGCCGGTCCGACTGCCCGCGCCGTCCACCGACCGGTGGACAACAGGTTCCACCGGGCAGGCGTGTCGCGGACCGGGGCCGGTTGCGGAGGATCGCCGGTATGAGTCAACTCCCCGTGCGGATGGCCCGCTGGAGCGCCCGGCACGCCCGGACCGCCATCGCCGGCTGGTTCGCCTTCGTCGTCCTCTGCCTCGGCGCCGGTATCGCCGTCGGCACCAACGAGGCCACCACCGAGGACTACCGGGTCGGCGAGGCCGGGCGTGCCGAGGCGCTCGCCGCCGAAGGGGGCCTGGAGCGCAGGCCCGTGGAACACATCCTCATCCACTCCGCCTCCGGGAAGCTGGACGCGACCGCCGCGGCCGCGGCGGCCCAGGACGTCACGGAGCGCATGCGGGCACTGCCCGAGGTGGCCGAGGTCGCGGCGCCCGTCCGGTCGCAGGACGGCGAGGCACTCCGGGTCCCCGTGGTGCTGAAGGGGCCCGAGCTCGAAGGCAGGAAGAGCGTCGTCCCGCTCCTGGAGCAGACCGCGAAGGCGCAGGCGGCCCACCCCGGACTGATCGTGGAGGAGACCGGCTCGCCCTCCATCAGCAAGGGTGTCAACGAGCAGCGCGGGAAGGACCTCGCCCTCTCCGAGCGCCTCACCCTGCCGGTGACGCTCGTGACGCTGCTGCTCGTCTTCGGCTCGGTGCTGATGGCCTGCGTGCCGCTGCTGCTGGCGCTCTCCTCGATCGCCGCCGCCCTGGGCCTGTCCATGCTGGTCTCGCACCTGGTCCCCGACGCCGGGGTCGGGACCAACATGATCCTGCTCATCGGTCTGGCGGTGGGCGTCGACTACACCCTCTTCCACCTGGAGCGCGAACGCGAGGAGCGGGCCCGCAGCGGCGGGCGGCTCGCGCCGGAGGCCCTGGTGGAGCTGGCGGCCGCCACCGCCGGGCGCGCCGTCGTCGTCTCCGGTCTCGCCGTGATCGTCTCCACCGCCACCCTCTACGTGGCCTCCGACGTCATCTTCTCCTCCCTCGCGACGGGCACGATCCTGGTCGTGGCGGTCGCCGTGGCGAGCTCGCTCACCGTGCTGCCCGCCCTCCTGGTGACGATCGGCCGCCGTGCCGAACGCCGTGCCGAACGCAGGACCGGGGGAAGGGTCGTGGGACGGGCCGAGCGCAAGGCGTCGGGCCGTACGGCGGACGGCCCGGGCCGGCTGGTCGGCGCCCTGCTCCGGCCCGCGCAGCGGCACCCCGCGCTCACCCTCTGCCTCTCGGTCCTCCTCATGCTCGGCCTGGCGGCGCCCGCCCTCGGCCTGAGGCTGGTCGACCCGGGCAAGGACACCTTCTCCCGCGACATCCCCGCGATGCGGGTCCACGACCGGCTCACCCACGCCTTCCCCGAGCTCCTGACCAGGCACGAGGTCGTCACCCGCGCCGCCCCCGACCGGGCCGCGGAGGTGAAGCGGGCGCTGGCCGACCTCGGCCGGCGGGCCCAGGCCGACCCGCTGTTCGCCGCCGGCACCGAACCGGTGCTGCGCGGCTCCGCCGACGGCCGGACCACCGTGCTGGAACTGGCCGCCCCCTTCCCCGCCTCCTCCCCGGAGGCGATCGCCTCCCTCGACCGCCTCCGGCGGGTCCATCTGCCCGCCACCGTCGGCTCGTTGGCCGGAGCGGAGAGCGCGGTGAGCGGGGACGTGGCCCGGGGCCGCGACTACGTGGCGCACGAGCGCTCGACGCTGCCGCTGGTCGTCGGCCTGCTGCTGCTGGCCACCTTCCTGATGACCCTCTGGGCGTTCCGCTCACCGGTCCTCGGGCTGCTCGGCGTCGTCCTCAACCTGCTGTCCGCCGGGGCCTCGCTGGGCCTGCTGGTCGCGGTCTTCCAGGGGACGTGGGCCGAGGGCCTGCTCGCCTTCGACTCGCTCGGCGCGATCGCCTCCCGGGTGCCGCTGTTCCTCTTCGTGATCCTGTTCGGCCTCTCGATGGACTACCAGGTGTTCGTGGTCAGCCGGATCCAGGAGTCCGTGCGCGCCGGGCTGCCGGCCCCCGAGGCGGTCCTCGCCGGGATCCGCGGCTCCGCCAAGGTGGTCACCAGCGCGGCGGTCGTGATGGTGACGGTGTTCGGGGCCTTCGTCGCCCTGCACCTCACCGAGATGAAGCAGATGGGCTTCTGCCTGGCCGTGGCCGTGCTGCTGGACGCCGTGGTCGTCCGGCTCATGGTGCTGCCCTCGGCCCTGCTGCTGCTCCGCGACACGGCCTGGTGGCCGCCGCAGCGCCCCCGTCCGCGCCCGCGCCCGCGTCCCCGCCTGCGGCGGGCGACCGTAGGCTGACCGTCATGACTCCACCTCCGCAGCCCGAGGACCGGTTCCGGTTACGGTCGCTCCGCCGCTGGTACGCGGTGGTGTGGGTCGTCCTGGGAGTCCTTCCCCCGGTCGTCTCCGTGCTCGGCGACACGGGTGCCACGACGTACTGGACGATCGGGCTGTCGGCGACGCTGGCCCTCTGCTACGCGGGCGCCTCGGCGCGCCCCGACCGTCCGGTGCTGCGACCGCGGGCCTTCCTGGGCGTGCTCGTCCTCGGCATGGGGGCGCTGGCGCTCGTCAGGGGCGACGGCGCGGCGCTGTTCATCGTCTCCCTCCCGCAGTTCTGGCTGCTCGCCGGGAGCCCGCGCCGGGCGATCGCCCTCAGCGCCGCCGCGGCGGCGGCCACCGCGATCGGCATCGTCCGCCATCAGGCCTGGGACGCCCAGGAGTTCGCCGCGGGCAACGTCGTCTTCACCCTCCTCGGCTGGCTGGCGGGCGTGCTCGTCGGGCTCGGGGTGGTCCGGATCGTCGAGCAGAGCGACGAGCGGGCCGGCCGGCTGGGCGCGGAACTGGAGGACGCCCGACTGCGCCTGGCCGAGGCGCACCGGCTGCAGGGCGCCACCGAGGAGCGCGAGCGGCTCGCCCGGGAGATCCACGACACCCTCGCGCAGGGCTTCGCCTCCATCATCGTGCTGGCGGAGGCGGCCGCGGCCGGTATCGCCGCCGATCCGGGCCGTGCCGCCCAGCAGTTGCTCTCGATCGAGCGGACCGCCAGGGAGAACCTCGCGGAGGCGCGCGTGCTGGTGGGTTCGGCGCCGCAGAGCGGGCCCGCCGCCGGTTCGATCGCCACCACCCTGCGCCGGACCCTGGAGCGGTTCACCGAGGACACCGGGCTGCTCGTGACGGCGGAGCTGGCGGAGGTCGCGTGCGACGGGCCGACCCGGATCGCGCTCCTGCGCTGCACCCAGGAGTCGCTGGCCAACGTCCGCAAGCACGCGGCCGCCTCCCAGGTGTCGGTCGTCCTCGGGCCCGTCCCCTGCGGCATCGAGCTGGAGATCACCGACGACGGGGAGGGGTTCGTGGTGCGGGACTCCGACGGCTTCGGGCTCAACGGCATGCGCCGGCGGCTCGCCGAACTCGGGGGCGAGCTCACCGTGACCAGTTCGCCCGGCGACGGGACCCGTGTGCTCGCCGCGGTCCCCGTCCACGGTCGGGGGTGAGGGCATGGATCCCGTGCCGGGAAGGGTCCGCGTCGTCGTGGTCGACGACCACACCGTGATGCGGGCCGGGCTGGTCGCCCTGCTGGCCTCGGAACCGACCGTCGAGATCGTGGGCGAGGGCGGTGACGGTCGTGCGGCCGTCGAACTCGTCGCCCGCCTGCGGCCCGACGTGGCCCTGCTCGACCTGCGGATGCCGGTCCTCGACGGGGCGGGCGCCACCGCCGAGATCACCGCCGCCCGATCGGCCACCCGGGTGCTGATCCTGACCACCTACGACACCGACGAGGAGATCGAGCGCGCGGTCGAGTCCGGGGCGATCGGCTACCTGCTCAAGGACACCACGCGTGAACAGCTGGTCGACGCCATCCACTCCGCGGCCAGGGGCGAGACCGTCCTGGCCCCGCGGGTCGCCGAACGCCTGGTCGCCCGCCTGCGCCGCCCCGCCCCCGTGGCCCTGACCGCCCGCGAGGCCGAGGTGCTGAACGCCGTCGCGGACGGCCTGTCCAACGTGGAGATCGGACGCCGGCTCGTCATCACGGAAGCCACGGTGAAGACCCACCTGCTGCGGATCTTCGCCAAGCTCGACGTCAACGACCGCACCCACGCGGTCGTCACCGCCCTCGACCGAGGACTCCTGGGCCGCCGCCGGCGCCCGCCCGGCGTCCCGCCCGAGGACGAATGACGACGGCCCTCACCTCACGCCCTCAGGCCTTCCGTGCCGCCTTCCACTCCTCGGCGAGGAGGCCGAGCAGCACCTGGTCCAGGAACTCGCCCATCACCCAGGCCGAGGAGCGCAGCACGCCCTCGCGGACGAAGCCGTTGCGCTCGGCGGCGCGCAGCATCGCGGTGTTGTCGGCCAGCGTCTCGACCTGCAGCCGCTGGAGGCCCCGCACCACGAAGCCGTACTGGCACAGCGTCGCGACCACATCCGTCCCGTAGCCCTTGCCGCGGGTGGACGGCAGCAGCCCGAGCCCGACGTGGGCCGTCCGGTTGTGGGTGTCGATGCCCCACAGCGCCGCCGTGCCGACCAGCGTGCCGCCCGCCAACTCCACCACGGAGAAGGAGACGTGCGCCTGCTGCGTGTCGTCCCCCACGAGCCGGGGGTCCTTCGAGCCGGGCGTGAGCGGCCGCCACGGCCGGCCTTCGGAGCGTGCGGAGTTGACCACGTCGTCGTAGAGCTCGGTCAGCAGGATCGGGATGTCTTCCTCGTACCGGGCCCGCAGCCCGACCTTGTCGCCTCGAAGCATGCCGACTTCCTATCCGACGGGTCGTCCGTCGGCAAACGCATTAGCCCGGCCGCACCTTGTCCGCGGTGCCGGCCCGGGGGACCCCGTCGACCGCGAGGCAGATCCCGAAGACCCGGTCGTGGCCGGTCCAACCGTTCACCCGGCCCCGGTTGTTGCTGATCTGCACGCGCCGCCTGGCCGGATCGAGGGCCGACACCAGGTGCAGGTACACCGTCCCGGCGACCCGGGCCAGGACGATGTCCCCGACGGCGAGCCTCGACGGGTCCACCGGTGCGACGACCACCGCCTGCCGGCTGCGGATCAGCGGGACCATCGACGAACCGCTCGGCCGGAACTCCACGGTGGCCCCGCCCGCCACCCGGGCCGCCACAGCATCCAATACACCCATCCGATGATCGTGGCAGACCTGCCCACCGCCGGCCCACCGGTTTTCGCCCAGGGCCGCCGGGGCCGGGCGCCCCCGTCCACTGCCACGTCAGCGACGTCGTCGCGAAGCGCTGGCGCGAGGCCCGCGCCGAAGGGCGAGCCACCGCCGGCGGCACCGGGTGGAGCTCAACGCCCCCTCGGTGCGGCTACAGCTCCACCCGCCGCCAGCCCTCGCAGCCGTCCGGCTCCGCGGGGACCGCGGCGAAGTCGTAGCGGACGGTCCCGGCGCCCAGGGCCAGCAGCGAGATCGAGGACGAGCCCCAGATCCGCCCGTCCCCGAACTCGCGCCGCTGGACCAGCGCGGCGCGGTCGTCGAGCGCCAGCCCGTCGCCGGCGGCGATCGGCAGCCAGCCGCCCCAGGCCTCCTCGGCCGTCGCGGGGCCGGGGAGCGGCTCCGGCCGGGGCTCGGCGGTGAAGCGGGCGCGGAAGTGGGCGGCGCGGGCGGCCATCAGGACGCGGATCCGCTCGGAGGCGGTGCGGCTCTCGGCCAGCCCCTCCGGACCGTCGTTGAGGACGACGCTCAGGCCGGTCGGCAGCTCCAGTTCGGCGGGCCGGCTGCCGCTGCCGCCCCAGCTCAGCACCCGTGCGCCGGTCGGCCGGACGACCACCAGGTGGAACGGGTCGTAGCGGTCGAAGTCCAGGTCGCCGAGCCGGCCGCCCCGGACGGCGAACAGCGGCAGCTCACCGCGCGAGAGCCGCGCCTGCGCCGGTGCCAGGGTGCCGAAACCGTTCAGCAGGCACGCGGCGACGGGACCCGGAGCATCCGTCCCGCCGGGCTCCACCGCGAGCCAGGTCCCGCCCGCGACCAGGTCCAGCCCGCCGACCGCCGACGGCTGGGCGGGCCAGTGGCGCCCGGGCGGCACCCACCGCCGTCCGGCGTACTCGTCCCGCACCGACAGCAGCAGCACCGGCACCGCCGCCGCCGGATCGATGCTCACGAACGCCGTACACACGTCCGGTCCCCCTGACCTCGTCGGCACCACCCTCCCCGCGATCCTCGCACGCCCGTTCGTGAACCGGCAGGGGCGCGCGGTCTTCCGCCCGACCGTCCGGCCGTGCCACACTCGCCGCCCGCACCCGCACCCGCACCCGCACCCGCACCCGGACGCCGGACGCCGGGCCCCGCACCCCGAGGCCCGAAGTGGCCCACGATTCCGGTGGCCGAACGTACCGGGACGGCGGGCCGCCGGGTTCCTAGGCTGGCGGTCATGACGACGACGAACGACGGCACCGAAGCCACCGTGCCCGCCCCGGCGCAGCGGATCTCCCTTCCCGACCTGGCGCCCGAGTACTACCGGGCGATGTACGCCGTGGAGCGCGCCGCCCGGCAGGGGGTGGACCCGGTGCTCGCCGAGCTGGTCAAGGTGCACGCCTCGATGATCAACGGCTGCTCGTTCTGCATCGACATGCACTCCACCGACGCGCTCAAGAACGGCGAGCAGCAGCACCGCCTGCTCTCCCTCCCCGCCTGGCGGGAGACCTCCTGGTTCACGGCCGGGGAGCGGGCCGCCCTCGCGCTGACCGAGTCGGTCACCCTGCTCACCCAGGGGCACGTGCCGGACGCCGTCTACGACGAGGCCGCCGCCCACTTCGAGCCGGCCGAGCTGGCGCAGCTGATCGCGCTGATCGTCACCATCAACGCCTGGAACCGGATCGGCGTGACCTCCCGGCTCAGCCCGGCCGCGAAGCAGGGGCTGCCGCGATGAGCACGGAACAGCGGGACAAGGCCCGCCTTCTGCACGAACTCCACCGCCCGGGCACGCCGCTGGTGCTCGCCAACGTCTGGGACGCGGTGGGCGCCCGGCTGGTCGCGGCCGCCGGGGCGCCGGCCCTCGCCACGGCGAGCGCGAGCGTCAGCTGGGCGCTCGGCAGCGCCGACGGCGACGCCGCCGACCGGGACGCGGTCCTGGCGCAGACCGCGCTGGTGGTCCGCGCGGCCGGGCCGCTGCCGGTCACCGCCGACCTGGAGAGCGGTTTCGCCGACACCGCCGCGGGCGTCGGCGAGACGGTCGCCGCGCTGCTGGCCACCGGCGCGGTGGGCGTCAACCTGGAGGACGGCGTCCGGCCCGCCGCCGAGGCGGCCGAGCGGATCGCGGCGGCCCGCGCGGCGGCGGACGCGGCCGGCGTGCCGCTGTTCGTCAACGGCCGCACGGACGTCTTCCTGCGGCGGCTGGGGGCGCCGGAGGAGCGGTTGGACGAGGCGGTAGCCCGTCTGCGGGCCTACGTCAAGGCGGGCGCGGACGGCGTGTTCGTGCCGGGGGTGGCCGATCCGGCGGTGATCGCCGCGCTGGTCGAGGCCGTCCCGGCACCGCTGAACGTGCTGGCCGGGCCGGGTTCGCCGGCCGTGCCGGAGCTGGCGGCGCTGGGCGTGGCCCGGGTGAGCCTGGGCCCCGGCCTGGCGAGGGCCGCGTACGCGGCGGTGCGGCGCGCCGCCGAGGAGGTGTACGCGCGGGGCACGTACACCGCGCTCGACGGCGGGCTGGACTACGGGGAGCTGCAGGGCCTCCACGTCACCGGGTGAGCGAGCCCAGGATGCCCACGGCGTGGTCGAGCACGGTGCCGTCGGCGGCGCAGTGGGTGGGCCCGGCGCCGTGGCTGCCGAGCGCCGGGACGGCCGCCACCTCCTGCAGGCAGCCCGCGGCGGCGCCGAAGTCCCGGACGGGTGCGGGCGCGGCCCCGGGTGCGTCCACGGCCCCGGGCGCGTCCGCCGCCCCGGGCGTGAACGCGAACGCGGGCGCCGGCGCGGCGGCCAGCGCCAGCGCGGCCAGCACGAGCGCGGCCGGCCGCCGCACGCCGGTCACAGACCCTGCCCGATCTGGCCGCTGAGGCCCGGGTGGGTCATCTGGCCGGTGCCGATGGCCTCGACCTCGGTGGCGACCTTGCCGACCAGCGGCAGGTCCTTCGCATGGTGGATGACGAGGTCGGCGGGGGAGAGGGTGAGCCCGTTGGACAGGCCGCCGAGCGCGTCCGGGGAGTTCGCGGTGGAGGTGGCGGCGGACGCGGCGGGAGCGGCGGCGGCGAGACCGGCCAGGGTGAGGGCGGCCAGGGTGGCGAGTTTCTTCATGAACCCCCCAACGACCCGGGCCGCCCCCGGTCACCGCGGGCTTCGGACGGTGACCCGCAGCGTCCGCACGCTGTTGCTGACGAACGACCCGATCGGCTCCGGCGCCGGCCCCTCGGCGAGCGCCAGCGCGGGATGGCGCTCGAACAGCAGCCGCAGCGCCGTCTCCGCCTCCAGCCGGGCGAGCCCGGAGCCGAGGCAGAAGTGCGGGCCGTGCCCGAAGGACAGGTGCCGGTTCGGCTGCCGGGTGACGTCGAAGCGGTCCGCGTCCCGGAAGCGCGCGCCGTCCCGCCCGGCGGCCGCGTACGAGGCGAGCAGCGCCTCGCCCCGCCGGATCACCGTGTCGCCGACCGGGATGTCCTCGGTCGCGTAGCGGAGCGGGAACTGGCCGACCGGTGAGTCGAAGCGCAGCGTCTCCTCGACGACCGCCGACCACGGCACCGTGCCATCCAGCACCAGCCGCAGCTGCCCGGGGTGGGCGAGCAGCGCGCGGACGGCGTTGGTGATGAGGTTGAGCGTGGTCTCGTGGCCGGCCACCAGCATCAGCAGCAGGGTGCCGACCAGCTCGATCTCGCTGAGCCGGTCCTCGTCCTCGCGGGCGGCGATGAGGTCGGTGGTGA
>NZ_JBHVIV010000110.1:0-24452 GCF_042799475.1 Kitasatospora sp. NPDC057692
GGTCCGATCCGGGCGGCGGTCTTGGCAGCTTCGATGGCATGTGACATATTACTGACGTGTCCCACTCCCCGAGACTCCCCGACGTCGTCGTGGTCGGTGCCGGCGTCGTCGGCGCCGCCTGCGCGTACTACGCCGCACGGGCCGGCCTCCTCGTCGACGTCGTCGACCGCGGCCCGGTCGCCGGCGGCACCACCGGCGCCGGCGAGGGCAACCTGCTGGTCTCCGACAAGGAGCCCGGCCCCGAGCTCGACCTCGCCCTGTACTCCACCGGCCTGTGGCGCGAGCTCGCCGAGGACCTCGGCGATGCCGTCGAGTACGAGCCCAAGGGCGGCCTGGTGGTCGCCGGCACGCCCGCCCGGCAGGAGGCGCTGCGCGCCTTCGCGGCCGCGCAGACGGCGGTCGGCGTCACCTCCGAGGAGATCCCCGGCGAGCGGCTGAACGAGCTGGAGCCGCACCTCGCGCCCGGCCTGGCCGGCGGGTTCCTGTACCCCCAGGACGCCCAGGTCCAGCCCGCGCTGGCGGCCGCCCACCTGCTGCGCGCCGCCCGCCGGGCCGGGGCCCGGCTGCACACCGGCGAGGCCGTCCGGGCCGTGCGGCTCGGGGCCGACGGCGCGGTGTGCGGCGTCGAGACCGAGCGGCGGCGGATCGAGGCGCCCGCCGTGGTCAACGCCGCCGGCACCTGGGGCGGTGAGCTGGCCGCGCTGGCCGGCGTCCGGCTGCCGGTGCTGCCGCGGCGCGGGTTCGTGCTGGTCACCGAGCCGCTGCCGCGGATCGTCCGGCACAAGGTGTACGCCGCCGACTACGTGGCCGACGTCGCCAGCGGCTCCGCCGCGCTGCAGACCTCGGCCGTGGTCGAGGGCACACCGGGCGGGCCGGTGCTGATCGGCGCCAGCCGCGAGCGGGTCGGCTTCGACCGCACCCTCTCGGTCGAGGTACTGCACCGGCTGGCAGCCCAGGCCGCCGCGCTCTTCCCGGTGCTGGCCGGGGTGAGCGTGATGCGGGCCTACCGCGGCTTCCGCCCGTACCTGCCGGACCATCTGCCCGCGATCGGCGCCGACCCCCGGGTGGCCGGCCTGTACCACGCCTGCGGCCACGAGGGCGCGGGCATCGGCCTGGCCCCGGCCACCGGGCTGCTGATCGCCCAGCAGCTCACCGGCAAGGCCGCGGACCTGGACCTCACGCCCTTCCGGGCCGACCGCTTCCCGATCGAGGGCGGCGCCGAGGCCGACGGCGGCTGAGGCCGCGGCGCACCCCGCCACGTGCGGAACGACCCCGCACAGTGCGCCGCGCCGAGTCCACGGACCGCCGGAAGGGCCGCCACCCGGCCCGACGGCCGCACGGTCCGGTCATCGGGCCGCCCGGTCACCGGTCCGGCCGACAACCCCACGATCGGCTCATGAGCTGAACGGAGAACCCCCACCCATGCGCCGTCCCCGCACCCCCGCGGAGCTGGTCCGGGCCGAACCCGGGCCCGCGTTCACCATCGACTTCGACGGCCGGCCCGTGCCCGCGCTGCCCGGGCAGACGATCGCCGCCGCCCTCTGGGCCGACGGCGTGCTGGCCTGGCGCACCACCCGGGTCGGCGGCCGGCCGCGCGGGGCGTTCTGCGGCATCGGCGCCTGCTTCGACTGTCTGGCGACCGTCGACGGGCGGCCCAACCAGCGCACCTGCCTGCTGCCGGCCGAGCCCGGCACCACCGTCACCACCCAGGAGGGTCACGGCCGTGCCGACCTCGACGTCTGAGCCCCTGTCCGGCGGGCCGGACCCCTACGACCTCGCGGTGATCGGCGCCGGGCCGGCCGGCCTGGCCGCCGCCGTGACCGCCGCCGACCTCGGGCTGCGCTGCGCCCTGGTCGACGCCGGCCGGAGCACCGGCGGGCAGTACTACCGCCACCCGGCCCCCGGCCTCGGCGCCAACCGGCCCGATCGGCTGCACCACGGCTGGTCCGTCTACACCGGCCTCGCCGAGCGGCTCGCCGCCCACCGCGCGGCCGGCCGCGTCGACCTGCTGTCCGGCCACCAGGTGTGGGCGCTGGAGCGCGCGGGGGAGCGCGACTGGCGGCTGCACGCCACCACCGGCCCGGACGCCGACGACCGGGCCACCGTCCGGTCCGCCGCCGTCCTGCTCGCCACCGGCGCGTACGAGCGGCAGCTGCCCTTCCCCGGCTGGACCCTGCCCGGGGTGGTGACCGCCGGTGGCGCGCAGGCCATGCTCAAGGCCGGCCTGGTGCTGCCCGGGCGGCGGATCGTGGTGGCCGGGAGCGGCCCGCTGCTGCTCGCGGCGGCCTCCTCCCTGGTCACCGCCGGCGCCGAGGTGCCCGCGGTGGTCGAGGCCACCGCGTACCTCGGGTACGCCCGGCGCCCCGGCGTGCTGGCCGCCGTTCCGGCCAAGCTCGTCGAGGGCGCCGGGCACGGCTCCGCGCTGCTGCGGCACGGCGTGCGGCTGCGGCCGCGCAGCGCGGTCGTCGAGGCGCACGGCACGGACCGGGTCACCGCCGTCACGGTGGCCCGGCTGGACGCCGACTGGCGTCCGGTGCCCGGCAGCGAGCGGCGGATCGCGTGCGACGCGCTCGCCGTCGGCCACGGGCTGGTCCCGCAGATCGAACTGGCCACCGAGGTGGGCGCGGCGGTCCGCAGCACGCCCGACGGGACGGCCGCGCTCAGCGTCGACGCCCGGCTGAGGACCACCGTCCCCGGGCTCTGGGCGGCCGGCGAGACCTGCGGGGTCGGCGGCGCCGACCTGGCGATCACCGAGGGCGAACTGGCCGCGCACGCGGTCGCCGACCGGCCGGTGCGCACCGCGCTGCTGCGCCGGCGCTCCCGGCTGCGGGCCTTCGCCGAGCTGATGGCCGCCGCCCACCGGCCCGGCCCGGGCTGGACCGACTGGCTGCGGGAGGACACCGACGTCTGCCGCTGCGAGGAGGTCCCGGCCGGGCGGATCCGCGAGGCGGTGGACGGGCTGGGCGCGGGCGACGCGCGCACCGTCAAGCTGCTGACCAGGGCCGGGATGGGCTGGTGCCAGGGCCGGATGTGCGGTCCGGCGGTGGCCTGCCTGGCCGGCGGCGGCGCCCTGCCGGAGGAGTCCCGGGCCGACAGTCGGCCGTTCTCCTGCCCCGTTCCGCTCGGACAACTCGCGGCCGAGCGGACGGAGCGGACGGAGCAGGCCGGACAGGCCGAGCCGGACGGCCGGGACGACCGCCCCTGAGCCCGTTCGGGCCCTGACCGGGCCCGAACGGGGCGTGACCGGGCGGGACCGGGCCCACCAGGCCCGGCCCGCCCCGGTCCGCCCGAAATCGCTCGGCGGGGACTCTTGTGTCCGCCGCGCGCCCCCTAATAAAATGTCACACCTCACCAAGGAGTCACCTGTGTCCCAGACCCCGCACGACACCACCCGGCCCTGGCGCGGCATCATGGTCGCCACCACGCTCCCGCTGCGCCCGGACCTCTCCGTCGACTACGACGCGTACGCCGACCACGTCCGCTGGCTGATCGAGTCCGGCTGTGACGGCGTCGTCCCCAACGGCTCGCTCGGCGAGTACCAGACCCTCACCGCCGAGGAGCGCGCCAAGGTCGTCGAGGTCGCCGTCGAGGCGGCCGGCGACGGCTCCCGGGTGATGCCCGGCGTCGCCGCCTACGGCAGCGCCGAGTCCCGCCGCTGGGCCGAGCAGGCCGCCGAGGCCGGCGCCGGCTCCGTCCTGCTGCTGCCGCCGAACGCCTACCGCGCCGACCAGGCGGCCGTCCGCGGCCACTACGCCGAGGTCGCCAAGGCCGGCGTGCCGATCGTGGCCTACAACAACCCGATCGACACCAAGGTCGACCTCGTCCCGTCGCTGCTCGCCGAGCTGCACGCCGAGGGCTCGATCGTCGCGGTCAAGGAGTTCAGCGGCGACGTCCGCCGGGCGTACGAGATCGCCGAGCTGGCCCCGGGCCTGGACCTGCTGATCGGCGCCGACGACGTGCTGCTGGAGCTGGCCCTGGCCGGCGCGGTCGGCTGGATCGCCGGTTACCCGAACGCGCTGCCCGAGGCGAGCGTCGCGCTGTACAAGGCCGCCGTCGCCCACGACCTGGGCACCGCGCTGCCGCTCTACAAGGCGCTGCACCAGCTGCTGCGCTGGGACTCCAAGACCGAGTTCGTCCAGGCGATCAAGCTCTCCATGGACATCGCCGGCCGCCCCGGCGGTCCGACCCGGGCGCCGCGCCTGCCGCTGACCCCGGAGATCGAGGCGGCCGTCCGCGCGGCCACCGAGAAGGCGCTGGCCGAGGGCCTCGCCTGACCCGCACCCCGTAGTTCCGGAGTCAGGGACGGCCGGCTGCGGCGGCAGCCGGCCCCCCTGACCGGGCCCACCCACCCATCCACCACCCACCCCCAGGGAGCGTCAGCAGATGCGCAGCCGCCACGTCTTCCACGCCGTCGACTCGCACACCGAGGGCATGCCCACCCGGGTCATCACCGGTGGGTTCGGCGTCATCCCCGGCGCCACCATGGCCGAGCGCCGGGTGCACTTCCAGCAGCACCTGGACCACTTCCGGACCCTGCTGATGTACGAGCCCCGCGGCCACGCCGCGATGAGCGGCGCGATCCTGCAGCCGCCGACCCGGCCGGACGCCGACTGGGGCGTGCTCTACATCGAGGTCTCCGGCCTGCTGCCGATGTGCGGCCACGGCACCATCGGGGTCGCCACCGTGCTGGTGGAGACGGGCATGGTGCCGGTCGTCGAGCCGGTCACCACCGTCCGCCTCGACACCCCGGCGGGCCTGGTGATCGCGGACGTCGCGGTGGAGAACGGCGCGGCCAAGGCGGTCACCATCCGCAACGTGCCGTCCTACTCGGTGGCGCTGGACCGGAAGATCGAGGTCCCCGGCTACGGCACGGTGGGCTACGACCTCGCCTACGGCGGCAACTTCTACGCCATTCTGCCGCTCGCCGAACTCGGCCTGCCGTTCGAGCGCGAGCGCAAGCAGGACATCCTGGACGCCGGCCTGGCCCTGATGGACGCCATCAACGCCGGACCGGACCGCCCGGTGCACCCGGAGAACCCGTCCATCCACAGCTGCCACCACGTCCAGCTGCTCGCCCCGGGCTCCACCGCCGAGCACTCCCGGCACGCGATGGCCATCCACCCCGGCTGGTTCGACCGTTCGCCCTGCGGCACCGGCACCTCCGCCCGGATGGCCCAGCTGCACGCCCGCGGCGAACTGCCGCTGGACCGGGACTTCCGCAACGACTCCTTCATCGGGACCACCTTCATCGGCCGCCTGGTCGAGGAGACCGAGGTGGCCGGGCGTCCCGCGGTGGTGCCGACCGTCACCGGGCGGGCCTGGGTCACCGGCACCGCCCAGTACTTCCTCGACCCCACCGACCCGTTCCCGGCCGGCTTCCTGCTCTGACCGCCCGCCGCCCCCCGTCTCCACCCCTCCCGTCGAATCCCCCGAAGGGCTGCCCCCCGTGACGATCCGTTCGTACAACCCCGCCGACCCCGCGGACCTCGTCGCCGAGGCGCCCCGCCCCGGCTCCGAGGCCGTCGAGGCCGCCGTCGCCCGTGCCCGCGCCGCGCAGTCCGGCTGGCTCGCCGCCGGCGCCGGTGCCCGCTCGGCCGCGCTCACCCGGATCGCCGAGGCGGTCGAGGCGAACGCGGAGGAGCTGGCCGAGCTGGTCGTGCGCGAGGTCGGCAAGCCGATCGCCGAGGCGCGCGGCGAGGTCGCCCGCACTGCCGCGATCTGGCGCTACTACGCGCAGGCGCCGTTCGCCGCCTCCGGCGAGGTGCACGAGACCGCGGTCGGGTCCGGCCTGCTGCTCACCCGCCGCCGCCCCTACGGGGTCGCCGGGCTGATCACGCCGTGGAACTTCCCGCTGGCGATCCCCACCTGGAAGGCCGCCCCGGCGCTGGCCGTCGGCAACAGCGTCGTCCTCAAGCCCTCCTCGGAGGCGATCGGCGTCGCCCGGCGGCTGGGCGAGCTGATCGCCGGCGCCGGGCTGCCCGCGGACGTCTTCACCGTGCTGCCCGGCGGCGGGGCCGAGGGCGGCACCCTGGTCGCCGCGGCCGACGTGGTCTCCTTCACCGGCTCCACCGGGGTCGGGCGGCAGGTCGTGCGTACCGCCACCGAGCGCGGCATCCCGGTGCAGGCCGAACTCGGCGGGCTGAACGCGGCGATCGTCCTGCCGGACGCCGACATCGACCAGGCCGCCGCCCACGTCGCCAACGCGATCGCCGGCTACGCGGGCCAGAAGTGCACCGCCACCAGCCGGGTCGTCGCGGTCGGCGCCGCCTACGAGCCGCTGCGCGCGGCGCTGGTCAAGGCGCTCGCCGCGGTCGACGACACCTCCTGCGGCCCGGTCATCAACGAGGCCACCCGGGACGAGATCACCGCGGCCGTCGTCTCCGCCCAGGAGGCCGGGGCCGAGGTGCTGACCGGCGGCGGCGTCCCGGAGCGGGACGGCTGGTACCTGGAGCCGACCCTGGTCGCCGGGGTGCCGGACGACCACCCGCTGCGGCGCGAGGAGTTCTTCGGCCCGATCGCCGTGCTGCACACGGCGGCCGACCTGGACGAGGCGATCGCGCTCGCCAACGACACCCCGTACACCCTGTCCGCCTCGGTGCACACCCGGAACCTGGACGCGGCGCTGACCGCCGCCGACCGGCTGAACGCGGGCATGATCCGGGTCAACGCGCCCTCCAGCGGCGTCGACTTCCACCTGCCGTTCGGCGGTGCCAAGGGCGCCAGCCACGGCGCCCGCGAGCAGGGGCAGGCGGCGCTGGACTTCTACACCCAGAGCCGCACCGTCACCCTGCTGCCGGGCGGGGGTGCCTGATGACGGCGCAGCCCACCGGCGGCGAGGCCCTGCGGGTCGACACCGTCGACTACCACACGGCCGGCGAGCCGTTCCGGATCGTCGTCGGCGGCGCGCCGCTCATCCCCGGTGACAGCGTCGCCGAGCGGCGGGCCATCGCGATCGGCGCCGGCGGCACCGCGACCGCGCCCCGGCCGAGCGCGCTGGACGGCGTCCGGCAGCTGCTCACCCGCGAGCCGCGCGGCCACGCCGGGATGTACGGCGGCTTCCTGGTGCCGCCGGACGACGACGAGGCCGACCTCGGCGTGCTGTTCTGGCACAAGGACGGCTACTCGACCGCCTGCGGCCACGGCACCATCGCGCTCGGCGCCTGGGCGGTCGACTCCGGGCTGGTCGCGGCGCCCGAGTACGGCGTCGCCCGGGTGCGGATCGACGTGCCGTCCGGCCGGGTCACCGCGCTGGTCCACCGGGCCGCCGGGCGGACCACCGGGGTGACGTTCCGCAACGTGCCCGCCTGGGTCAGCGAGCTGAAGCTGCCGGTGGAGACCTCGCGCGGCACCGTCGAGGTGGCCGTCGCGCACTCCGGCGCCTGCTACGCCTCGGTGCCGGCCGCCGCGCTCGGCCTCTCGGTGAGCCTCGGCGAGCTGCCCGAGCTCACCGCGATCGGGCGGGAGATCAGGGCCGCGCTGGCCGGGCACCCGGCGGTGCAGCACCCGGTGGACCCGCGGCTGTCGGGCGTCTACGGGGTCGTCCTGTACGACGACCTCCCGGCGGTGGACGGCGGACCGAACCAGCGCAACGTCACCGTCTTCGCGGACGGCCAGATCGACCGCTCGCCGTGCGGCTCCGGCACCTCGGCCCGGCTGGCGGTCCTGGCCGCCGAGGGGCGGCTCGCGCCCGGCGAGGAGCTGCGGCACGAGTCGATCATCGGCACCGTCTTCGGCGGGCGGGTGCTGGCCGGCGGGGACCCGTGGGGCGACGGGGTGGTCACCGAGGTGACCGGCACCGCGCACCGCACCGGCGAGCACCGCTTCGTACTGGACGCGCAGGACACCCTGGGTGCGGGGTTCCTGCTGTGAGCGGGGACCTGAGGACGGTGGCCGCTGCCCCGGTCACCGCTCCGGCCCCGGAACCGCCCGGCGCGGCGGCTGAGCCGCTCCAGCCCGCCGCGCCGGGCCCGGACGGCGTCCTCGCCTCGGACTCCGTCGCACTGACACCCGTCGAGGCGGCCCGGGCGATCGAGCAGGTCCTGCTCGACGGGCTGGACCCGGAGGCCGCGCCCGCCCGGTCGAACATCCCGGTGCCCGCCGGGGAGCTGCTGCTGATGCCGGCCGCCTCCTCCCGGTACGTCGGGGTGAAGGTCGCCGGGGTCGCCCCCGCCAACCCGGCGGTCGGGCTGCCCCGGATCACCGGCAGCTACCTGCTGCTGGACGGTCCGACCCTGCAGCCGCTCGCGCTGCTCGACGGCGTCGCGCTCACCTCGCTGCGCACCCCCGCGGTCACCGCCGTCGCGCTGGACCGGCTGGCGGCGCCGCAGGCCGCGCACCTGGTGCTGTTCGGCTCCGGCCCGCAGGCCTACGGCCACCTGGACGCGCTGCTGGCGATCCGCCCGCTGACCCGGGTCACCGTGGTCGCCCGCAGCGAGGGGCCCGCCGAGGCGCTGGCGCGGTACGCCCGCGCCCGCGGCGTGGCGGCCGCCGTCGGCACCGCCGCCGACGTCGCGGACGCCGACCTGGTGGTCTGCTGCACCACCGCGCGCACCCCGCTGTTCGACGGCGCGCTGGTCCCGGACCACGCGGCGGTGGCGGCGGTCGGCTCGCACGAGGTCGACGCCCGGGAGGTGGACGAGGTGCTGGTCGGCCGGTCCGCGCTCTACGTGGAGGCCCGCGCGGTGGCGCTGCGGGAGGCCGGCGACCTGCTGATGGCGGGCGTGACCGGTGCCGACACCCTGTGGAACCTGGCCGAGCTGGTGAACGGCGAGGCACCGGTTCCGGCCGGCCGGCCGAGGTTCTTCAAGAGCGTCGGCATGGCCTGGCAGGACCTCGCGGTCGCGGCGGAGGCACACCGCCGCGACGCGGGCTGAGTACTCCGGTCGGCACGGGGCCCGCTGTGGGGCCCGACGCACGGTGCCGGCGCCTCGGCGCTGCGCCGGCACCCGCCCCCGGACCCGTTGCCCTGGACGGGGGGCGGTCGTTGAAGTGACCGGCCGGAAGTGCGGCCGACGTGGTGGGGACGGGATCCCCCGCCACGTCGGCCGCTTCTTTGCGTTCCGGGGCCTTCGGGCGGCCCGCGGCGGTTAGCGGTAGGTGTTGATCAGCCGGGCCAGGTGGCGGCCGGTCAGGTGGAGCGGCTCCTCGCTGCGGGCGACCTGGGCGGCGAGTTCGGCGCCCTCCAGGGTGTTGATGACGGTGGCGGCGAGTTCGCGGGCGTCGGTGAGGGCGATGCCCGAGCCGTGCAGCTTCTCCTCGACGATCGCGCGCCAGTGCGCGAAGGCCTCGGTGACGGCCTGCTCGATGACCGGGGCCCGGCCGACCGTCTCCAGGGCGGTGGTGGTGATGGGGCAGCCGTCCTGCCAGTCGGAGGCGCGCAGGGCCTCGGCGAGCAGCCGGGTGCAGGCGGTCACCGCCTCGGCCGGGTCGGCGGTGCCGTCCATCGCCTCGTGCAGCATCCCGGCGAACTCCCGGTCGCCGTGGCGGATCGCCTCGGCGGCCAGCTCCTGCTTGCCGCCCGGGAAGAAGTGGTAGACGGAGCCGAGGGTGGCCTCCGCCTCGCGGGAGATCTGCTTGATGCCGGTGCCCTCGAACCCCTGGCGCTGGAGCAGCCGGGAGGTGGCCCGGACGATCCGCTCGCGGGTGCCGGTGGTAGTGGTCTTCACGGGGGGAGTCTAGCCGGTGGATTGGATAGAGCGTTCGTTCTAGTGCTGTGCTAGCGTCACGTCCTGGATAGAGCGTTCGTTCTAGTCGCACTCCGGAGGGGATCCCCATGTCCGTCGCACCGCAGCAGCAGCACGGCAAGCCGTCCGTCACCGTGATCGGCCTCGGCCCGATGGGCCTGGCCATGGCCGGCGCCTACCTCGACGCCGGGTACGCGGTCACGCTCTGGAACCGGACGGCCGAGCGGGCCGCCGGCCTGGTCGCCCGCGGCGCGGTCCTCGCGCCGAGCGCCGCCGCGGCGGTCGCGGCCGGGGAACTGGTCGTGCTCAGCCTGACCGACTACGACGCGGTGTTCGCCGTGCTCGCCGCCGCCGAGGCGGAGCTGGCCGGGAGGACCGTCGTCAACCTCAGCTCGGACACCCCCGGGCGGGCCCGCGAGGCGGCCCGGTGGCTCGCCGAGCGGGGCGCCGGGCACCTCACCGGCGGGGTGCAGGTGCCGCCGTCCGGCATCGGCAGGCCCGAGTCGTCCACCTTCTACAGCGGCCCGGTCGAGCTGTTCCGGCGGCACCGGGCCGCCCTGGAGGTGCTGACCGGCGTCGACTACCGGGGCGACGACCCCGGGCTCGCCCAGCTGTACTACCAGATCCAGATGGACCTCTTCTGGACCTCGCTGGCGGGCTACCTGCACGCCACCGCCGTCGCCGAGGCCAACGGCATCCCGGCCGACGCGTTCCTGCCCTACGCCACCTCGACCGCCGCCTCGATGCCGGGCTTCCTCGCCTTCTACGCGCCCCGGATCGCCGCCGGCCACCACGAGGGCGACGTCGACCGGCTGACGATGGCGCTGGCCAGCGTCGAGCACGTCCTGCACACCGTGGAGGCCTCCGGGGTGGACGGCGCCCTGCCGCGGGCGATCGCCGACGCCTTCCGGCGGGGCGTCGAGGCCGGGCACGGGGCGTCCAGCGCGACCAGTCTGGTCCGGGTGTTCAAGGGGGAGTGAGCCGGGGCGGGCGAAGTGGGGGGCCGCCGACCGTTGTCACCGGGCGGCGGCCCTGCCACGATGGGATCCGGTCATGTACGGCGGTCGCCGATGGGGCGTCCGAATCACGGAATGTTGCACACTCAACGTAACGTGACATTGTACGCTGGTGTTCTGCACTCACCGGAGGAACACCATGGCCGACCTCAAACCCCGCACCCTGATCTCCGTCCAGGAGCGGCTGCGCGACCAGGTCGCCCACGCCCTGCGGGCCGCCCTCATCTCCGGCGAGCTGCGCCCCGGCGTCGTCTACTCCGCGCCCGCCCTCGCCGCCGACTTCGGCGTCTCCGCGACCCCCGTCCGCGAGGCCATGCTCGACCTCGCCCGCGAGGGCCTGGTCGAGGCCGTCCGCAACAAGGGCTTCCGGGTCACCGAGCTCACCGAGCGCGACCTCGACGACTTCACCGAGATCCGCGCCCTCATCGAGGTCCCCACCATCGGCCGGGTCGCCCGCAGCGCCAGCCCCGACCAGCTGGAGGCGCTGCGTCCGCAGGCCGAGGCGATCGTCGCCGCCGCGGGCAAGCAGGACCTCATCGGCTACCTGGAGGCCGACCGCCAGTTCCACCTCGACCTGCTCGGCCTGGCCGGCAACGCCCGCCTGGTCGAGGTCGTCGGCGACCTGCGCAAGCGCTCCCGCCTCTACGGCCTCAACCGCCTCTCCGAGCGCGGCGAGCTGGTCTCCTCGGCGGAGGAGCACCTGGAGCTGCTCGATCTGATGATCGCCGGCGACGCCCCGGCCGCCGAGTCCTGCATGACCCGCCACCTCAGCCATGTCCGCTCGCTGTGGGCCGAGGACCAGCAGGAGCAGCCGGAGGAGTCCCGCACCGGCCTGCGGCTGCGGGCCCGCTAGGGGCAAACCGCCCGTTCGGGCGAAAGCGCAGGACCGGGTAGGGAATTGGCCCTGAGTCCTACGACGATGTTCCCGACATCGGTACGCCTCTGCGGGCGTGCCGGTGTATCTCATCGTTGATCGGCCCGATCAACGCGTCATGGTGCTCACCGATCCACAGGACGGCGAGTACCGGGTGCACGCCGTTCACCATCCGGGCCAGTCGTTCACGCTGCCGGAGTCCATCGGGGCGTCGGTGAAACTGTCGGTGGACGACGTACTGGCCGCGAAGAAGTAGGTCACACGGTCAGGCGGCCGTCGTGGACCTCGGCGATCTGGTCGACCGCGGTGAGGTGGGTGCGGTCGTGGGTGACCAGGACGGTGGCGGTGGCGCGCTGGTGGGTGAGGGTGGTCAGCAGGTCCAGGACGGCGGCGCCGCGCTCGTGGTCGAGGGCGCTGGTGGGCTCGTCGACCAGGAGGACGGTGGGGTCGTTCATCAGGGCGCGGGCGATGTTCACCCGCTGGCGCTGACCGCCCGACAGCTGGTGCGGGCGGCGGGCCGCCTGGTCGCGCAGGCCGACGGCGTCCAGGAGCTCCAGGGCCCGGGGCAGGGCGGTGCGCGGGGCGCGGCCGTCCAGGTGGGCCATCACCTGGAGCTGCTCCACGGCGGTGAGCGAGGGCAGCAGGTTGGGCTGCTGGAAGACGATGCCGATCCGGTCGCGGCGCAGCGCCGTCAGCGCGGTGCGGTCGAGGCCGGTGGTCTCGGTGCCGTCCACCGCCACCCGGCCGGAGTCGGGGGCGATCAGCGTGGCGGCGACCGCCAGCAGGCTGGACTTGCCCGAGCCGGAGGGGCCCACGACGGCGGTGAGGGTGCCCTTGGGAACGGTCAGCGAGACGTCGTCGAGGGCGGTCAGCCGGCCGTCGCCGTCCGGGTAGGTCAGGGTGACGTGGTCGAGAACGAGGCTCATCGGGCGCTCCCCAGGGCGGTCAGCGGGTCGACGGAGGTGATGCGGCGGACGGACAGGGCCGCGCCGACCGCGCCGAGCGCGATCATGACGACGGCGGGGACCAGTACGGTCGGCGCGTCCAGGACGAACGGGACGGCGGAGCCGATCAGCGCGCCGAGGCCGGCGGCGACGGCCGTGCCGAGCGCGGTGCCGAGGAGCAGCAGCACGACGGCCTGCCCCAGCGCGTCGCGCAGCAGGTAGCGGGTGGAGGCGCCGAGCGCCTTCAGGACGGCGATGTCGCCACTGCGCTGGATCGTCCAGACCGTGAAGAACGCGCCGATCACCAGGGCGGAGATGGCGAACAGGAAGCCCCGCATCAGTTGCAGCGAGCCGTTCTCGGAGGTGTAGGAGCCGATCGCGGCGAGCGCGTCGTCCCGGGTGCGGGTCTCGGTGCCGAGCGCGGCGTCGGCGGCGGCCAGGTCGGCCCCGTCGGCGGTGGTGAGCGCGACGACCGTGGCGTGGCCGGCGCCGCCCGGGGCGGCCCGCTGCCAGTCGGTGAGGGTGGTCCAGACGACCGGGGTGTGGCTGTAGGAGGCGTCCCCGGAGACGGCCGCGACCGTCAGGGGGTGGCCGGCGACGGTGAACGCGTCGCCCGGGCGCAGCCCGCCGAGGTCCTTCGCGGCGGTCTCCGACAGCACCGCCCGGCCCGGGGCGAGCTCGGCGCCCCGGGGGGCCAGCGGGGAGCCGTCGGGCAGGCCGAAGACGGAGAGCGCGGCGGTGCGCGGGCCGGCCGCCGCCTTGGTGGTGGCGATGCCGAGCGGCTGCGCGTCGGTGACGCCCGGGGTCCGGGCCCAGCCCCGCCACTGCTCGGGGGTGACCTGGGAGTCGGTGAACGACAGCTTCTGGCCGTCGGCGGGCCGGCCGAAGGCCAGGTGGTCGGCGGACAGGCCGGTGATCGCCGAGATGTTCTGCCGACCCAGCCCGGCCGTCAGGCCCGACAGCAGGCCGACCAGCACCGTGATCAGCACGATGACGGTTCCCATCAGGGCGAACCGCCCCTTGGCGAACCTCAGATCCCTCCAGGCGACGAACACCGCAAGCCCTTCCGCTCGATCCACTGCGACACTGGAAACACTCCTCGAAGGAGGGCCCCTCGGGCATCGCACCGGGGATTGCATCCTCGGCATCGAAGGGTGAGAGCGGAGTTCAACCTTTCGATTGATGCCGGACGGACGCGCGGACCCTAGGCTGGACGGATGGCGACCGATCGACCTCGAACCACCCCCGTCGCCCGCGTCCTCCAGGTCTGCCTGCACCTGCTCGTGGCGGGCCTGCTGGCGCTCGCCGTCGTCCGGGCCCTGGCCGGCCGGGGCGGCGACCCGGCGGCGGTCACGGCCGCCGCGACCGCGATGGCCGCCGTCTACACGGCCGGGCCGCTGATCGGTGCGGTCGGCCGCTCCCGCCGAGCCGCCGGGCTCTGGCTGGCGCTGCTCGGCGTCACCTGGGCGGGGGTGCTGCTCACCACCCAGGACGGGGTCTGGCTGGCCTTCCCGCTGTACTTCCTGGAACTGCACCTGCTCGGCCGCCGGGCCGGGCCGGTGGCGGTCGGGCTCACCGCGGTCGCCTCGATCGCCGCCTACTCCGCGCACCAGCACACCGTCAGCGTCGCGGCGGCGATCGGGCCGCTGCTGGGCGCCGCCGTCGCCACCGCCACCGTCCTCGGCTACCAGGCGCTCTACCGGGAGAGCGAGGAGCGCCGCCGTCTGATCGACGAGCTGACCGCCGCCCGCGCCGACCTCGCCGCCGCCCACCACGCGGCCGGCGTCCTCGCCGAGCGCGAGCGCCTCGCCCGGGAGATCCACGACACCCTCGCGCAGAGCCTCACCAGCATCCAGCTGCTGCTGCGGGCCGCGCAGCGCGCGCTGCCGGAGCGCACCGACGCCGCCGCCGAGTACGTCGAGCAGGCCCGGCAGGCCGCGCAGGACAACCTCGACGAGGCCCGCCGCTTCGTGCGGGCGCTCACCCCGCCGGCGCTGGAGAGCGACACGCTGCCGGTGGCGCTGGAGCGGCTGTGCGCGACGACCTCGGCGCACAGCGGGCTGGCGGTGCGGCTGCACGTCTCCGGCGAGCGGGTCCGGCTGCCGGTGCCGCACGAGGTGGCGCTGCTGCGGATCGCGCAGTCGGCGCTCGGGAACACGGTGCGGCACGCGGGGGCGACGCACGCGGAGGTGACGCTCAGCTTCATGGCGGGCGAGGTGGCGCTGGACGTGGTGGACGACGGGGCGGGGTTCGAGCCGGCGGCCGTCGGCGGACCTGAGGCGGTCGCGGACGGGGACGGCGGGTTCGGGCTGCCGTCGATGCGGGCCCGCGCGCGGGCGCTCGGCGGGACCTTCGCGGTGGAGTCCGCGCCGGGGGAGGGGACGGCGCTCGCCGTGCTGCTGCCGGTGCCTGACGCTTCGAGCGAGGAGACCTCGTGACCGACGGTGTGATCCGCCTGCTGCTGGCCGACGACCATCCGGTGGTCCGGGCCGGGCTGCGGGCCGTGCTGGAGAGCGAGCCGGACTTCGCGATCGTCGCGGAGGCCGCGACCGCCGAGCGTGCCGTCGAGCTCGCGGCGGAGCTGGACGTGGACGTGGTGCTGATGGACCTCCAGTTCGGGCCCGGGTCGGCGATGAACGGTGCGCAGGCCACCGCGGCGATCACCGCGCGGGGCGCGGGGGCGCCGCGGGTGCTGGTGGTGACCACGTACGACACCGACGCGGACACCCTGCCGGCGCTGGAGGCCGGGGCCACCGGGTACCTGCTGAAGGACGCGCCGCCGGAGGAGCTGGCGCGGGCCGTGCGGTCGGCGGCGGCGGGGCGGACGGCGCTGGCGCCGACGGTGGCGGACCGGCTGCTGGAGCGGATGCGGGCGCCTGCGGTGGCGCTGAGCGTGCGGGAGACGGAGGTGCTGGGGCTGGTCGCGGACGGGCTCACCAACCAGGCGATCAGTCGGCGGCTGCAGCTGAGCCTGGCGACGGTGAAGTCGCATCTGGTGCACATCTACACGAAGTTGGGCGTGGAGTCGCGGACGGCGGCGGTGCGGGAGGCGCGGGCGCGGGGGTTGATCCGGCGCGGGGGGTGAGGGGGCCCTGCGGGCGGCTGGGGGGCGGGGGTGTGCGGTGCGGCCGGGCCACGGGGCCGTCCGGTGCGGGCGTAGGGTGGGCGGGCAGCCCGAGAACCCCGGTGCGCCGGGTGAGTGGAGGATTCCCGGATGGCCGTGCGACTCGACGAACTCCCCGTGGCCGTGATCGGCGCGCCGATGGCCGGCGGGCCGTCGACGCCGGAGCTGGCGGCCGCCGTGAGCGGGGCGGGCGGGCTCGGCTTCCTCGCCGCCGGGTACCGGAGCGCCGCGGACACCTTCGAACAGGTCCGCCGGGTCCGGGAGCTGACCGACCGCCCGTTCGGTCTGAACCTGTTCGTGCCGGCGGAGCCGGGCGACCCGGCGGCGGTGGCCGCCTACCGGGAGCGGCTGCGGCCGGAGGCCGAGCGGCACGGCGTGACCCTGCCGGAGGCGATCGCGCCGGACCGGGACGACTGGGAGGCCAAGATCGAGGGACTGCTCGCCGGGCCCGTCCCGGTGCCGGTGGTCTCGTACACCTTCGGACTGCCCTTGGCCGAGGAGGCACGGGCGCTGCGGGCGGCCGGCACCTTCCAGGTCGGCACGGTGACCACGCCGGAGGAGGCGCGCCGCGCCGAGGCGGTCGGGATGGACGCGCTGTGCGTCCAGGGCCCGGAGGCCGGCGGGCACCGCGGCACCCATGCCGTGGCGGACCGCCCCGGGGAGCTGCCGCTGCTCGACCTGCTGGCCGCCGTCCGGGCGGTGACCGGGCTGCCGCTGATCGCGGCCGGCGGGCTGTCGGACGGCCCGGCGGTGGCGGCCGCGCTGCGGGCCGGGGCGGCGGCGGTGCAGGTGGGCACGGCGCTGCTGCGCGCGGACGAGGCCGGGACGGCGGCGGCGCACCGGGCGGCGCTGACGGAGTTCGACGCGACCACGGTGACCAGGGCGTTCACCGGCCGTGCGGCGCGGGCGCTGCGCAACGGCTTCACCGACCGCTTCGGACCGTACGCGCCCGCCGCCTACCCGGACGTGCACTACCTGACCCAGCCGCTGCGTGCGGCGGCGGCCCGGCGCGGCGACGCGCAGGCGATGCACCTGTGGGCGGGGACGGGCCACCGGGCGGCGCGCAGCGGTCCGGCGGCGGAGCTGGTCGCGGAGCTGTGGGGGCGGGCCGCCGGGCGGTGACCCGGCCCGGCGGCCCGCCGGACGGCACCGCTCAGCCGAGCAGTTCCGCCATCCAGGCCTCGATGGCCGGCACCGTGCGGGGCAGCGCGCCGGACATCAGGCGGGCGCCGTCGGCGGTGATGACGAGGTCGTCCTCGATCCGGATGCCCAGGCCGCGCAGCTCGGCGGGCAGCGTCTCGTCGTCGGGCTGGAGGTAGAGGCCGGGCTCGACGGTGAGCACGTGGCCCTCCTCCAGGACGCCGTCCAGGTACGTCTCGGCGCGGGCCCTGGCGCAGTCGTGGACGTCGAGGCCGAGCATGTGGCCGGTGCCGCAGAGGGTGTAGCGGCGGTAGAGGCCGCTGTCCTCGGCGAGCGCCTCCTCGGCGGAGACCGGCAGGATGCCCCAGTCGGAGAGGCCCTCGGCGATGACCCGGGCGGCCGCGGCGTGGAAGTCGCGGAAGCGGGCGCCGGGGCGCAGCGCGTCGATGCCGGCCTGCTGGGCGGCGAGGACGAGTTCGTAGGCCTGCCGCTGGACGGGCGTGAAGGTGCCGCTCAGCGGGATGGTGCGGGTGATGTCGGCGGTGTAGAGGGTGTCGGTCTCCACGCCGGCGTCGAGCAGCAGCAGGGCGTTCGGGTCGAGGGCGCCGTCGTTGCGGATCCAGTGCAGGACGCAGGCGTGGGCGCCGGAGGCGGCGATGGTCTCGTAGCCGATGCCGTTGCCCTCGGCGCGGGCGCGCAGGTTGAACACGCCCTCGATCCAGCGCTCGCCGCGGTGGTGGCGCAGGGCGGCGGGCAGGGCGCGCACGACGTCCTCGAAGCCGAGGACGGTGTGGTCGACGGAGAGCTGGAGCTGCTCGACCTCCCAGGCGTCCTTGACCAGCCGCAGCTCGGACAGCACGGCGGCGAACAGGCCGTCGCCCTGGACGAGCTCCGGGGAGCCGGGGCGGCCGGTGGCGGCGTCGAGCGCGGGGTCGACGCCGGTGAGCACCCGGGTGGCGGGCTGCGGGCCGGTGAGGAGCTTCTCCAGCTCGTCGAGGTGCTCGACGCGCACGCCGGTGAGCCGGGCGGCCTCGTCGAGGTCGGGGCGGCGGCCGACCCAGAACTCGCCGTAGCGGCGGTCGCGGAAGAACTCGGCGCCGCGCACCGGGTCGCCGCCGCGGGGGGAGCGGGGGCGCAGGTACAGGACGGGCTCGTGGCCGTCGGGGCCGGTCGGCTCCAGGACGAGGACGTGGCCGACCTGGTCCTCGCCGGTGAGCCCGGTGAGCCAGGCGTAGGCGCTGTGCGGGCGGAAGCGGTAGTCGACGTCGTTGCTGCGGACCTTGAGCTGGCCGGCCGGGACGAGCAGGCGCTCGCCGGGGAAGGCGGCGGAGAGCCGGGTGCGGCGGGCGGGGGTCACGGCGTGGCCGGGGACGCGGTCGTCGGCCGGGAGCGGGGTGGCCGCCCAGGAGGTGCCCATGAAGGCGTTGAGGGCGGCCGAGACGGGGAGGTCGTGGCTTCCGGTGTTGAGGCCGGTCTGACGGAGGGTCACCGGGTGGCTCCTAAGCGGATGGTGCGGATCGGGGGGAGGTGGGGGTCGGCACGGACACAGCTCGGTAACGGGCGGCGTCACCTCTTGTGCAGTGCAATTTCACATTACTATGTTACGGGTCACACCGCGGAGCGGCTAGACCCCCTGAGGTCGCCCTCCACGGCAGGTCCCGGATCCACCCCCGGGGCGGACGACGGGCCTTCACGGCGGCCCCCCACTGCGGAGTCAGATATGAACAGGCGTACCCAGACCGCCATCGCGGCGGCCATCGCGGCGGCACTCTCCCTCGGTCTCGCGGCCTGCGGCAACAAGGACAAGGACGACACCTCGGGCGGCGACAGCGCCGCGACCTCCACCACGGGCCCGGGTGCCGAGAACGGGACCATCGCGGGCGGTACGCCGGTCAAGGGCGGCACTCTGACCGTGCTGACCAACCAGGACTTCGCCCACCTGGACCCGGCGCGCAACTGGACCCTGCCGCAGATGGACTTCGGTACCCGGCTGATCTACCGCACCCTGGTCACCTTCAAGGCCGAGCCGGGCGCCGCCGGCAGCGAGATCGTCCCCGACCTCGCCACCGACGTCGGCCGCCCGTCCGACGGCGGCAAGACCTGGGCCTTCACCCTGAAGGACGGCCTGAAGTACGAGGACGGCACCCCGATCAAGTCCTCCGACATCAAGTACAACGTCGAGCGCTCGTTCTCGCCGGACCTCACCGGCGGTCCCGACTACGCCGTCCAGTACCTGGCCGGCGGCGAGAACTACAAGGGCCCGCTGACCGGCGAGCACCTGCCGAGCATCGAGACGCCGGACGACAAGACGATCATCTTCCACCTCAAGCGCCCGGTCGCCGAGTTCTCCTACACGGCCACCCTGCCGACCTTCGCGCCGGTCCCGCCGGCCCAGGAGAAGGGCACCCAGTACGACACCCGGCCGTTCTCCTCCGGCCCGTACAAGATCGAGTCCTACGACCGCGGCAAGCAGCTGGTGCTGGTCCGCAACACCAACTGGGAGGCGGGCACCGACACCGTCCGCAAGGCCTACCCGGACAAGATCGTGGTGACCCAGGGCCTCAAGGGCGGCCAGGTCGACGACCGGATCATCGCCAGCGACGGCGCCGACGCCTCCTCGATCGAGATGCCGTGGATGCGCCCGGAGTCGGTGCCGAAGGTGCTGCCCAAGCCGGACGTCAAGGCCCGCATGGTCGCCGAGCGCACCGGCTGTACCGACAACCTGTACATGAACACCGCCAAGGCGCCCTTCGACGACCCGAAGGTCCGCGAGGCGGTCATGTACGCCGTCGACAAGGAGGCCCAGGTCACCGCGTGGGGCGGTCCCGCGCTGGCCGAGGTCGCCACCTCCTACCTGCCGCCGTCGCTGACCGGCGGCGAGAAGGCCGACCCGCTGAAGATCCCGGCCACCGGCAACCCCGAGAAGGCCAAGGAGCTGCTCAAGGCGGCCGGCAAGACCGACCTCAAGGTCTCGATCACCGTCTCGCTCGGTGACAAGACCCGCGGCGAGGCCATCCAGCAGTCGCTGTCCAAGGTCGGCATCCAGGTCACCGTCAACACCGTCGACCCGTCCGCCTTCACCGACACCCTCGGCGACACCAAGAGCGCCCCCGAGCTGACCATCAACGGCTGGTGCCCGGACTACCCGTCCGGCGCGACCTTCCTGCCCTTCATCTTCGACGGCCGCACCATCAAGGAGAAGGGCAACCAGGGCAACTACAGCCAGTTCCGCGACCAGGCCACGATGGACGAGATGGACCGCATCGCGGCCCTGACCGACGTCAACGAGGCCAACAAGGCCTGGAAGAAGCTGGACGAGGACCTCATGACGAAGTCCTTCCCGGCCGTGCCGCTGATGTGGCAGCGCCGCGCGCTGCTGATCGGGACCAACGTGGCCGGCGCGTTCGGCAACTCCGGCTACGCCGGCATGATCGACATGGCCACGATCGGCCTCAAGGACCCCTCGAAGAGCCAGGGCTGAGGGAACCTCCGCAATGAGTAGCACTTCCACTGAGCCCGCCGCCGCGTCCGACGCGGCGGCGGGCCCCGCGAAGGCCTCCGGGCGCGGGCCCTGGCGGCTGGTCTGGGACCAGCTCTGGGCCAAGGGCTCCGCCCGGTTCGGCCTGGTCACCGTCGTCGTCCTGGTGCTGCTGGCCGTGCTGGCCGGCCCGCTCAGCGCGCTCGGCGGCTGGTCCCCCGAGGAGTTCGACAAGCGCGCCATCGACCCGTACCTGGGCGGCGTGCCCAAGGGCGACTTCGGCGGCATCGGCGCCCGGCACTGGCTCGGCGTCGAGCCGGTCACCGGCCGCGACCTGTTCGCCCGCGTCCTGCACGGCGGCCAGGTGTCGCTGCTGATCGCCTTCATCGCCACCGCGGTGGTCGTCGTCGCCGGCACCCTGGCCGGCATCGCGGCCGGCTACTTCGGCGGCCGGGTCGACAGCCTGCTCTCCCGCCTGATGGACCTCACCATGTCCTTCCCCTCGCTGATCTTCATGATCGCGATGATGTCGGTGGCCAAGGACGTCAACCGGATCCTGCTGATGACCACGGTGATCGGCCTGTTCGGCTGGCCCGGCATCGCCCGCGTGGTCCGTGGCCAGACCCTCTCGCTCAAGCACCGCGAGTACGTCGAGGCCGCCAAGGTCGGCGGAGCGCGCTCCTGGCGCATCCTCACCCGGGAGATCCTGCCGAACGTCTCCGGCCCGATCATCGCGTACACCACGCTGCTGATTCCCGGCATGATCGCCACCGAGGCCGCGCTCTCCTACCTCGGCGTCGGCGTCCGCCCGCCGACGGCCTCCTGGGGCCAGATGATCGCCGAGTCGATCGTGCACTACGAGACCGACCCGACGTACTTCCTGATCCCGACGGTCTTCCTCTTCATCGCGGTGCTGGCGTTCACCCTGCTCGGCGACGCGCTGCGGGACATCCTCGACCCCCGGGGAGGCCGGTCGTGATCCTCTACCTCGGCCGCCGACTGATCGGCGTGGCGGGCATCATGCTCGCCATCTGCGCCATCACCTTCACCATCTTCTACCTCCTGCCCAACGACCCGGCCGCCGCCGCGTGCGGCAAGACCTGCAGCCCCGACCGGCTCGCCGAGGTCAAGGCGGCGATGGGCCTGGACAAGCCGGTCTGGGAGCAGTTCGGCGCCTACCTGGCCGGCATCGTGGCCGGCCGCGACTACGGCAGCGGCCCCAGCGCCGTGCACTGCGGCTTCCCCTGCCTCGGCTACTCCTACGAGTACTCGCTGCCGGTCTGGGACCTGCTCGTCGACCGCCTGCCGGTCTCCGTCTCGCTCGCCCTCGGCGCGGCCGTGCTGTGGCTGGTCCTCGGCCTCGGCGCCGGCGTCACCTCGGCGCTGCGCAAGGGCAGGCCCGCCGACCGCGTCCTGATGGTGCTCTCGGTCGGCACCGCCTCGCTGCCGGTCTACTTCACCTCGATCATGCTGATCTGGGGCGTCGTGCGCAGCGCCGGCCTGCTGCCGTACCCCTCGTACCACAAGTTCACCGACAACCCCTTCGAGTGGGGCTCCAACCTGCTGCTGCCCTGGATCGCGCTGGCCCTGCTGTATGCGGCCCAGTACGCGCGGCAGAGCCGCAACTCGATGATCGAGGCGATGGCCGAGCCGTACATCCGCACGGCCCGGGCCAAGGGCCTGCCGGGCCGCACGGTCACCGTCAAGCACGGGCTGCGCTCCGGCATGACGCCGATCCTCACCATCTTCGGCATGGACCTCGGCGGACTGCTCGCCGGCGCCGTCATCACCGAGTCGATCTTCGGCCTCCCCGGCATCGGACGGCTCTTCTACGACGGGCTGCTCCGCTCCGACCAGCCCGTGATCCTCGGCGTCACCCTGCTCGCGGCCTTCTTCATCGTGGTCGCGAACCTGCTGGTCGACGTGCTCTACGCGTTCGTCGACCCGAGAGTGAGGTACTGATGACCGCCCTTCTGGAGGTTGACGACCTCAAGGTCTCCTTCAACACCCCGCGCGGCACCGTCCGGGCCGTCGACGGCATCGGCTTCACCGTCGAGGCCGGCAAGACCCTGGGCCTGGTCGGCGAGTCCGGCAGCGGCAAGTCCGTCACCTCGCTGGCCGTCATGGGCCTGCACCGCGGCGCCCGGGTCGACGGCTCGATCCGGCTGCACGGCCAGGAGCTCAACGGGCTCGGAGAGAAGGAGCTCGGCACAGTCCGGGGCCGGCGGATCGCGATGATCTTCCAGGACCCGCTGTCCAGCCTGCACCCCTTCTACACCGTCGGGGAGCAGATCGCCGAGCACTACCGGGTGCACTTCAAGGCCTCCCGCAAGGCCGGACGCCAGCGCGCGATCGAGATGCTCGCCGAGGTGGGCATCCCCGAGCCGGCCCGCCGGGTCGACGAGTACCCGCACCAGTTCTCCGGCGGCATGCGCCAGCGCGTGATGATCGCCATGGCGCTCGCCTGCGAGCCCGAGCTGCTGATCGCCGACGAGCCGACCACCGCGCTCGACGTCACCGTCCAGGCCCAGATCCTCGACCTGATCGCCCGGATCCAGCAGGAGCACGGCCTCGGCGTCGTGATGATCACCCACGACCTCGGCGTGGTCGCCCGGGTCGCCCACGAGGTGCTCGTCATGTACGGCGGCCGCGCCGCCGAACAGGCGCCCGTGGAGCGGCTGTTCGCCGCCCCCGCGCACCCCTACACCCGCGGGCTGCTCGACTCGCTGCCCCGCCTGGACGACACCGACGACGCCCCGCTGCGGGCCATCCCCGGCAGCCCGCCGTCGCTGATCGCCCCCGCCCCCGGCTGCTCCTTCGCCCCGCGCTGCGCCCGCACCACCGCCGCCACCGCCGAGGAGCACGCCCGCTGCCTGTCCGAGCGGCCCGGATTCGGCCCGCTCGTCCCCGGCCACCAGGCCGCCTGCCACCTGCCGCTGGTGCCGGAAGGAGCCCTGGGATGACCGCGACGACCGAGTCGGCCGAGCCCCTGTTGACGGTCCGGGACCTGGTGAAGACCTTCCCCGGCCGCCGCTCGCGCACCGGGAAGGCCGGTGCGCCGATCCGCGCGGTGGACGGCGTCGGCTTCGACGTCGGCGCCGGCGAGACGCTCGGCCTGGTCGGCGAGTCCGGCTGCGGCAAGTCCACCACCGGGCGCATGATCGTCCGGCTGCTGGATCCGACCTCCGGCACCGTCACCTTCGACGGCACCGAGATCGGCGGCCTGAGCCAGGCCGAGCTGCGCCCGCACCGCAGGCACCTGCAGATGGTGTTCCAGGACCCGTACTCCTCGCTCAACCCCCGCCAGACGGTGGCCCGGATCATCTCCGAGCCGCTGCTGGTCCAGGGCACCGGCGCGGCCGAGGCGCGCAAGCGGGCCGCCGAGCTGATGGAGCTGGTCGGCCTCATCCCCGAGCACCTGGACCGCTACCCGCACGAGTTCTCCGGCGGTCAGGCCCAGCGCATCGGCATCGCCCGCTCGCTGGCCACCTCGCCCCGGCTGGTGGTCGCCGACGAGCCGGTCTCCGCGCTGGACGTCTCCATCCAGGCCCAGGTGGTCAACCTGATGGAGCGGCTCCAGGACGAGCTGGGGCTGGCGTACATCTTCATCGCGCACGACCTCTCGGTGGTCAAGCGGGTCTGCGACCGGGTCGCGGTGATGTACCTCGGCCGGATCGTCGAGATCGGCGACAAGCACCAGGTGTACGGCAACCCCGCGCACCCCTACACCAAGGCGCTGCTCTCCGCGGTGCCGCTGCCGGATCCGGCGGCGGAGCGCGAGCGCGAGCGGATCGTGCTGCTCGGCGACCCGCCGAGCCCGGCCGACCCGCCGCCCGGGTGCAGCTTCCACCCGCGCTGCCCCAAGGCCCAGGAGATCTGCCGTACCGAGCGTCCGCTGCTGCGGATCGCCGGAACCGGCGGACGCGAGGCGGCCTGCCACTTCCCGGAGAACTGACCCGGGACCCGGTCCCGCGGCCGCGGGCGCCCGCCGATGGGCGCGCCCCCGGCCGCGACTTGACCGCCGTACCGTCCGGCCACCCCCACGGCGGACGGTACGGCACCACCCGCGCGCCGCGCGCCGGCACCCCGCCCCCACCCAGAAACCCCCCGGGGGGCGCGGCGGGGCGCCCGATGTGGGCCGCGGCCGACCCGGGCCCCCCCGCCCCCCCCGCCGCCGGGGGCAGCGGCGGGGC
>NZ_JBHVIV010000111.1:0-24001 GCF_042799475.1 Kitasatospora sp. NPDC057692
CCGTGGGGGGGGGCCGCCGCCCGACGGTCGACGGGGCGGCTCAGGCGGTGACGCCGCCGTCGAGGACGAGGTCGGCGCCGACGGTGAAGGCCGACTCCTCGGAGGCGAGGTGGAGGACCGCCGCGGCGACCTCCTCGACAGCGCCGGCGCGGCCGACCGGCACTTCCCCCTTCATCCGGTCCGCCTTGTCGGAGGCGCTCTCCCCGGGCCGGGAGGACATCGTGGTGTCGATCGGACCGGGGCTGACCAGGTTGATCCGCACGCCCTCGGCGATGTGGTCGCGGGCGGCGCTGCGGGTCAGGGTGGCGACGGCGGCCTTGGAGACGGCGTAGGCGCCGAGGTTCCCGACCCGCAGGTGGGTGCCGAGGTTCGAGGAGACGTTGACGATCGCCCCGCCGCCGTTGGCGCGCAGGTGGGCGATCTGGTGCTTCATCGCGTACCAGGTGCCGGTGAGGTTGATGTCGATCAGCCGCTGCCACTCCTCGTCGGCGACGTCGGCGATCGGGCCCAGGCCGCCGAAGACGCCGGCGTTGTTGACCGCGATGTCCAGGCCGCCGAGCCGCTCGACGGTCTCGCGGACCAGGCGGGCGGCGTCGGAGGCGTCGGACACCGAGCCGGTCAGGGCGACCGCGGTGCCGCCCGCCAGCTCGATCAGGGCGACGGTCTCGGTCAGGGCGCTCGCGGTGCGGCCGGCGACGGCGACGCGGGCACCCTCCCGGGCGAAGGCGAGGGCGACGGCTCGGCCGATGCCGCTGCCGCCACCGGTGACCAGGACGGACTTGCCGGTGAAGCGGGTGGTGCTGCGGGTCATGCGAGTGCTCCTCGATACAGGGTCTAAATTGACCGTTCGGTTCAGAATGGAGACAGAAGAAAACACACGAGCACACAAGAGCGGTGGAGCGGGTCGGTCAGTCCAGCAGGGCGAGGGCCTGGTCGGCGGCGTCGCGCAGACGGGCCGAGCCGTCGCCGGCCTTGCCGATCACCCGCATGCCCTGGAACAGCACCAGCAGCATCCGGGCGAGGGCCTGCGGGTCGCGCCCCTCGGGCAGTTCGCCCTGGGCCTTCGCCCGCACCAGCGCGGCGGCCAGGACCGTCTCCAGGTGGACCAGGTTGGCCTCCACCCGGCGGGCGGCGTCCCGGTCGTGCGGAGCCAGCTCCACCGCCGTGTTGGTGACGAAGCAGCCGCGCCGCGGGCCGTCCTCGCCGTCGGCGGCGGACTCCTCGGCGAAGCGGAGGACCAGGGCGCGGACGGCCGGGAGGACCGGTCCGGGCTGCGACAGCTCGGCCAGCAGCACGGGTTGCTGCTGCTGCCCGTAGCGCTCCAGCGCGCGCAGGTAGAGCTCCCGCTTGCTGCCGAAGGTGGCGTAGACGCTGGCCCGGGCGATCCCGAGGTGCTCGACCAGGTCGGCCATCGAGGTGGCCTCGTAGCCCCGCCTCCAGAACAGGTCGAGGGCTGCCTGGAGCGCCGCGTCCGGGTCGAATTCCTTGGTTCGCGCCATGTCTGAAAGGTAGTCGATTCCAGATCGGTCGGTCAAGAATAGCCGGGAGCGACCGGCCCGCCCCGGGGCAGAGGCGGGCCGGCCGGGCGGCTCAGCCTCCGGCGAGGTGGCGCTCCACCGAGGCGACCTTGCGGGTCAGGCCGTCGGTGACCCCGGCGCGGTCGTCGATCTTGATGACGGTGCTGACCCGGTTGCTGTAGGCCTTGACCGCCTCGATCGCCTCCCGGATCACCGGCATCACCTCGTCCCACTCCCCCTCGATGCTGGTGAACATCGCGTCCGTGCGGTTGGGCAGCCCGCTCGCGCGGACCACCTTGACGGCCGCGGCGACCGCCTCCCCGACGTCCTCGCCGACCCCGAGCGGGGTGACCGAAAAGGCTGCGATCACGGCTGCGTCTCCTCCCTGTGCGGCCCGGCCGGCCAACCGGCCACCGGGCCACCAGGCTAACGACGCGTCCGGAGCACCGCTCAGACCACGGTCGGCAGCGGCGGGTCGACCGCCAGCGGGGCGGAGCTGCGGGCGCGGTGCTGCGCGGCCCACGCGGCGAGGGCAACCGTGCAGGCGTGGTCGAGGTGGCGCAGCCCGGACCAGTCGAGTTCGACCGGGCGGTCCGCCGGGAGGCGTTCGAGGGTGTCCAGCAGCCGGGGCAGCCGCAGGAAGGTGGCGTTGCCGCTCAGCCGGACGCGCAGCGGCGGCGCCTCGGCACCCGGGACGGACGGCGGTTCCTCCACCCCGATCTGCAGGTGGGAGGTCTGCCAGGCGGACTTGGCGACGGCGAGGCCGATGCCGATCAGCACCCCCTCGAACAGGTCGGTGGTGACGACCGAGACGGTGGTGACGGCGAGCACCGCCGCCTCGCCCCGGTGGTCGCGGCAGAGCGCGGCGATCCGCCGCACCGGGATCAGCTTGGCGCCCGCGTGGACCAGGACGGCGGCCAGCGCGGTCAGCGGCACCAGGCCGAGCACGCCCGGCAGCAGGGCGGTGAAGAGCAGCAGCCAGCCGCCGTGCATCACCCGGGAGGCCTTGGTGCGGGCGCCGGCCTGGACGTTGGTGGCGCTGCGGACGATGACGGCCGTCATCGGGAGCGCGCCGAGCAGGCCGCAGAGGGCGTTGCCGACGCCCTGGGCGGTGAGTTCGCGGTCGTAGTCGGTGCGCGGGCCGTGGTGCATCCGGTCCACGGCGGCGGCGCTGAACAGGGTTTCGGCGGAGGCGATCAGGGTGAAGGCGAGGACGGTGCCGACCCCGGCGGTGGTGGCCAGGGCGCCGAGCGCGGCGTGGTCGGGCAGTCGGACGACGTCGAGCAGGCCGGCCACCTCGACCCGGGCCACCGGCAGGTCGGCGAGGGCGGTGACGGCGGCGGCCAGGCCGACGGCGCCGAGCGGGCCGGGCAGCGCTCCGGCGAGGCGGGGCGGCAGGTACTTCCAGGCGATCAGCACCAGCAGGGTGGCCGCGCCGAGCGCCACCGCGCTCGGGTTGGCCGCCCCGGTGACGGCGTCGCGCAGCAGCGCGGGCAGGCCGGCGATCTTCTCCGGCCCGGTCCCGGGGCCGCGGCGGTCGGCGAGCGCGTACAGCTGGCCGAGCAGCAGGGTCAGGCCGATGCCGGCCAGCATGCCGTGCACCACGGAGGCCGACATGGCGCGGAACCATCGCCCCAACTTCATTGCACCCATAGCGAGTTGAAGCAGGCCGGTGAGCAGGACCAGGACCCCGAGGGCGCCCGCGCCGTACTCCTGGACGGCTTCGTGGACGAGGACGGTGAGGCCGGCCGCCGGGCCGCTGACCTGGAGGCTGCTGCCGGGCAGGGCGCCGACCAGCAGGCCGCCGACGATGCCGGTGACCAGGCCGAGTTCGGCGGGCACGCCGGAGGCGACGGCGACGCCGACGCAGAGCGGGAGGGCGACCAGGAAGACCACCAGCGAGGCGGGCAGGTCGTGACGCCAGGGCACGGCGCGCAGGACGGCGGCCGGGCTGCGGTGGCGCAGCGCGCGGAGGGGACGGGCGCGCCCGGGCGGGGCGCTGCGGCGCGGGGCCGCGGGCGGGCGCTTGCGCCGCCGGGACTGGCCGTTCACCGGCGCACCGCCGAGGGGATGCCGCGAACGGCGGGCACGGCGGCAGCCGCGGGCACGGCGACGACCACGGGAACGGGGGGAACGGAGGCGGCGAACGAGGGAGCGGCGGGCGGGGAGGCGGGCGGGGAGGCGATGGCGGCGGACGCGGGAGCGGCGGGGCAGGCGGGCAGGGCACGGCGTCGAGGCATCGGGAGGTTCCTTCCGCGCACCCGGCACGGCGGCGCGCCGCGGGCGGCGCATCGCTGCGGGTGCGTTGCTGCGGGTGCGTTGCTGCTGGGTGGCTGCGGTGCTGCGGTGGCGGCTGGGACGCGCGGGACGGGCCGGCCGGCGCGTCGGACGTGCTGCACGGGATCCGACGGCCGGAGCTCCCCCACGCCCCGGACGGTCCCGAACCCCCTTGCCGTGACCCCCTGTTGAACATGGCAACCATGACGGGTCCGGCGTGCCACCGACGGTACCCAGGCACCCGGGGCGGGCCAACCTCGCACACCGATCCTTCGCGCGAGCATCACAACGAGCACACTCCAGGCCCGGAATCCCGGCTTCGAACGGGTACGCACGTTCGCCCATCGAGCGGGCGGGCGATCCGCACCCACCCACCATCGTCAACGTTTTGTTGAGTTGGCCCTTGACGCCCCGGCCCCGCCCGCCCTACGTTCCTTTCGCAGAGAGAAATCAAACTTTCACATCGCGGAATTCATAGGAGCGAGCCCATGCCCCGCATGACCGCCGCCCGCGCGGCCGTGGAGATCCTCAAGCTCGAAGGCGTCGAGGTCGCGTTCGGCGTGCCGGGCGCCGCGATCAACCCGTTCTACGCCGCGCTCAAGGCCTCCGGCGGGATCCGGCACACGCTGGCCCGCCACGTCGAGGGCGCCTCGCACATGGCCGAGGGCTACACCCGGGCCCGGGCCGGCAACATCGGGGTCTGCGTCGGAACCTCCGGGCCGGCCGGTACGGACATGATCACCGGCCTCTACTCGGCCATCGCCGACTCGATCCCGATCCTGTGCATCACCGGCCAGGCCCCGGTCGCCCGCCTCCACAAGGAGGACTTCCAGGCCGTCGACATCGCCTCGATCGCCAGGCCGGTCACCAAGGCCGCGACCACCGTGCTGGAGGCCGCGCAGGTGCCCGGCGTCCTCCAGCAGGCCTTCCACCTGATGCGCTCCGGGCGCCCCGGGCCGGTGCTCGTCGACCTGCCGATCGACGTCCAGCTCACCGAGATCGACTTCGACCCCGAGGCCTACCAGCCGCTGCCGGTCTACAAGCCGGCCGCCAACCGCACCCAGATCGAGAAGGCGGTCGCCCTGCTCCAGGCCTCCGAGCGGCCGCTGATCGTGGCCGGCGGCGGCGTGATCAACGCGGACGCCGCCGATCTGCTGCGGGAGTTCGCCGAGCTGACCGGCGTCCCGGTGGTGCCCACCCTGATGGGCTGGGGCACCGTGCCCGACGACCACCCGCTGAACGCCGGCATGGTCGGCCTGCAGACCTCGCACCGGTACGGCAACGAGACCTTCCTCGCCTCCGACTTCGTGCTCGGCATCGGCAACCGCTGGGCCAACCGCCACACCGGCGGCCTGGACGTCTACACCGCCGGCCGGACCTTCGTGCACGTCGACGTCGAGCCCACCCAGATCGGCCGGATCTTCGCCCCCGCGCTCGGCATCGCCTCCGACGCCGGGGCCGCGCTGGAGCTGTTCGTCCAGGTGGCGCGGGAGCTGGCGGCCGCCGGCGCCCTCAAGGACCGCACCGCGTGGGCGGCGTCCACCCAGGAGCGCCGGGCACGGCTGCAGCGCCGCACCCACTTCGACGACGTGCCGCTGAAGCCGCAGCGGGTCTACGAGGAGATGAACCGGGCCTTCGGGCCGGAGACCCGCTACGTCACCACGATCGGCCTCTCGCAGATCGCCGGCGCGCAACTGCTGCACGTCCACCGGCCCCGGCACTGGATCAACTGCGGCCAGGCCGGCCCGCTCGGCTGGACGATCCCCGCCGCGCTCGGGGTCGCCACCGCCGACCCGGACGGACAGGTGGTGGCGCTCTCCGGCGACTACGACTTCCAGTTCATGATCGAGGAGCTGGCCGTCGGCGCGCAGCACCGGATCCCGTACATCCACGTGCTGGTCAACAACTCCTACCTGGGCCTGATCCGGCAGGCGCAGCGGAACTTCGACATCGACTTCCAGGTGAACCTGGAGTTCGAGAACGTCAACGCGCCGGAGCTGGGGGTCTACGGGGTCGACCACGTCCGGGTCGCCGAGGGGCTGGGCTGCAAGGCGATCCGGGTCACCGAGCCGGAGGGGCTGCTGCCGGCCTTCGAGGAGGCCAGGAGGCTGGCCGCCGAGTTCCGGGTGCCGGTCGTGGTCGAGGCGATCCTGGAGCGCGTCACCAACATCTCGATGGCCGCCGCCGACATCGACAAGGTGGTGGAGTGGGAGGAGGTCGCCACGCTCCCCGCGCACGCCCCGACGGCGATCCGGCCGCTCCTGCCCTGACCGTCCGGGGCGTTCCGCCCCCGGGCGGTGCGGGTACGTACCGAGGAACGCCCGCGCGCGACGTGCGCGCGCGGGCCTTCCTCCCCGGGAGGCCCCACCGTGTCCTTCGCGATGACCCGCGCCGAGAGCGAGCGCTTCCTGGCCGGCGTGCACGTCGGCGTCCTGTCCGTCGGCGGGGCGGAGCCCGACGCGGCCCCGCTCGCCGTGCCGGTCTGGTACTCCTACCGGCCCGGCGGGCTGATCACCGTGCTGACCGGGCGCGCCTCCGCCAAGGCGCGCCGGATCCGGGCGGCCGGCCGGTTCACCCTCTGCGCCCAGCAGGAGGAACCGCCGTGCCGGTACGTGTGCGTGGCCGGTCCGGTGGTGGCGATCGAGGACCGGGTCGACCCGGAGGAGCGCGCCGCGCTGGCCCGCCGCTACCTGCCGCCCGCCACCGTCGCCGCCTACCTGGTGGCCACCGACGAGCAGTTGACGGCGGACATCACCGTCCGGATGCGGCCCGAGCGGTGGCTGAGCGCGGACTTCGCCGCCGTCACCGGGCGGATAGCCGCCCTGGAGGGCCGGGCCGCCGCAGAACGGCCCGCGCCGGAACACCCGACGGCCGGGTGCGGTTGACCGGGTGGGCGCGCCCGGCGGGATACCGTACCGGCGCGGGCCCGCCCGCCACCGCACCACCGACGACGACCTACGACCTCCTCCGAAGGGGACCCCCGTGAGCCTGTACGACATCCCGCTGCGCACGCTGTCCGGCGAGGCCGCCTCGCTCGCCGACCACAAGGGCAAGGCGCTGCTGATCGTCAACGTCGCCTCCAAGTGCGGCCTGACCCCGCAGTACGCCGGCCTGGAGCGGCTCCAGGAGCGGTACGCCGAGCGCGGCTTCACCGTGCTGGGCTTCCCCTCGAACCAGTTCGCCGGGCAGGAGCCGGGCAGCGCCGAGGAGATCCGGACCTTCTGCTCCACCACCTACGGGGTGACCTTCCCGCTGTTCGAGAAGACCGACGTGAACGGCGAGGACCGCCACCCGCTGTACGCGCGGCTGACCGAGACGGCCGACGCCGAGGGCCGGGCCGGGGACGTCTCCTGGAACTTCGAGAAGTTCCTGGTCGCGCCGGACGGCACCGTGGCCGCCCGGATCCGGCCGCGCACCGAGCCGGAGTCGGCCGAGGTGATCGCCGCGATCGAGGCCGTGCTGCCCAACTGAGCAGGCGCGGCGGGGCCCGGGGCGCACCCCGGGCCCCGTCGCCCGAAGCCGGCGCCCGCCTACAGCAACAGCCTGGTCCCCGGCGGGAGTTCACCGTCCCGCGCGGCGTCCCGCAGATGGGCCAGCAGGGTCTCCCGCAGCGCCTCGGCCGCCCGGGTCGGCGGCACCTCGTGGCCGTGCGCGACCGCTATCGTGCGGCCCAGGCCCTGGCCGGCGAAGGGGGTGACCGCGAGGCCCGAGCGGTGGGCGACCATGCCGGGCAGCACGGCCGGCCCGAGCCCGGCCCGGACGAAGCCGAGCACCGCGTCCATCTCCCCGCCCTCGACGGCGAACTCCGGCTCGAAGCCGGCCGCCCGGCAGGCCGCCAGGGTGGCCTCCCGCACGTCGTAGCCCTCGCGGAACATCACCAGCGGACATCCGCGCAGCTCGGCCACCCGCACCGTGCGCCGGGCCCGCGGCTCCGCCGACACCAGCACCAGCTCCTCGTGGAGCAGCCCGGTGACGGCCAGCGCCGGCGCCGCCTCCCCGCGCGGCGGGGTGATGATCAGCGCGAGGTCCAGCTCCCCCTCCGCCAGCGAGCGCACCAGGTCCCGCGAGCCGCCCTCGCGCACCACCAGCGCCACGCCCGGGTAGCGGGCCCGGAACACCCGCAGCACGTCCGGCACCAGGCTGGTGCACAGGCTCGGCGGCGCGCCTAGCCGCACCCGGCCGCGGCGCAGCTGCACGGTCTCCTGGACGGCGAGGCGGGCGCTCTCGGTGTCCGCGAGAATGCGCCGGGCGAGCGGCAGCAGGGCGTCCCCGGCGTCGGTCAGCGCGATGTTGCCGCGCGTACGGTGGAACAGTTCCGCCCCCAACTCCCGCTCCAGCGAACGGATCTGCTGCGAGAGTGAGGGCTGGGCGACGCGCGCCGCCTCGGCCGCGCGGGTGAAGTGGCGGGTCTCGGCGACGGCCACGAAATAGCGGAGTTGCTGGAGCTGCACCCGACCAGGATAGGCCGCATTGATAGGCAGTGCCTATGGTGGCCAGCCGCATCATGTCTTGGACGCACCGTGGCCCGGCTCCCTACCGTTGTCGCCATGACAACCCCGACTCGGACGGCCCGGCACCCGTCCACCCTGGCGACCCTGTGGCGGTCGACCGTCGGCAAGAAGGCGGTCATGGCCGTCAGCGGGCTGGCCATGCTGCTGTACCTGGTCGCCCACATGCTCGGGAACCTCAAGGTCTTCTTCGGGCCCGACGACATCAACGGCTACGCCGGCTGGCTGCGCACCATCGGGCAGCCGTTCCTCGGCCACGAGTGGTTCCTGTGGATCGCCCGGGCGGGCCTGCTGGCCGCCGTCCTGCTGCACGGCGTCGCCGCGTACCAGCTGAGCCGGCGCGACCTCGCGGCCCGGCCGAGCAGGTACGCGCACCAGCGCCGGCAGGCGAGCTACGCGACCCGGACGATGCGCTGGGGCGGGGTGATCCTGGCGCTGTTCATCGTCTGGCACATCCTGGACCTGACCACGCTCACGGTGAACCCCAACGCCGAGCACGGCAGGCCGTACCAGAACATCGTGGCGTCCTTCGGGACGTGGTACTCCTGCGTGATCTACATCGTCGCGATGCTCGCCGTCGGCCTGCACGTCCGGCACGGCTTCTGGAGCGCGGCGCAGACCCTCGGCGCCAACAACGCCCGCCGGGACCGCGCCTTGAAGCTCACCGCCAACGGCCTGGCGCTGCTGCTGACCGCGGGCTTCCTGTCCGTCCCCGTGGCCGTGATGACCGGAGTGGTGAGTTGAGCGAGTACCCGGACTACAGCGTCGGCGAGCCGATCTCCGACACCCGGGCCCCCGAGGGCCCGATCGAGCAGCGCTGGGACCAGCGGCGGTTCGAGGCCAAGCTGGTCAACCCGGCGAACCGGCGCAAGCACACGGTGATCGTGGTCGGCACCGGCCTGGCGGGCGGCGCGGCCGGCGCCACACTCGCCGAACAGGGCTACCACGTCGTCCAGTTCTGCTTCCAGGACTCCCCCCGGCGGGCCCACTCGATCGCCGCCCAGGGCGGGATCAACGCCGCCAAGAACTACCGCAACGACGGCGACTCGATCCGCCGGCTGTTCTACGACACCGTCAAGGGCGGCGACTTCCGCGCCCGCGAGTCCAACGTCCACCGGCTGGCCCAGGTGTCGGTGGAGATCATCGACCAGTGCGTGGCGCAGGGCGTGCCGTTCGCCCGCGAGTACGGCGGCCTGCTGGACACCCGCTCGTTCGGCGGCGTGCAGGTCTCCCGGACGTTCTACGCCCGCGGCCAGACCGGCCAGCAGCTGCTGCTCGGCGCCTACCAGGCGCTGTCGCGGCAGATCGCCGCCGGGAACGTGGAGATGCACGCCCGCACCGAGATGCTGGACCTGCTGGTGATCGACGGCCGGGCGCGCGGCATCGTCGCCCGCGACCTGGTCACCGGCGAGATCACCAGTCACACCGCGGACGCCGTGGTGCTGGCCTCCGGCGGCTACGGCAACGTCTTCTACCTCTCCACCAACGCCAAGAACTCCAACGCCACCGCGATCTGGCGGGCGCACCGGCGCGGCGCCTACTTCGCCAACCCGTGCTTCACCCAGATCCACCCGACCTGCATCCCGCGCTCCGGCGAGCACCAGTCCAAGCTCACCCTGATGAGCGAGTCGCTGCGCAACGACGGCCGGATCTGGGTGCCCAAGGCCAAGGGCGACGCCCGGCCGCCGGCCGAGATCCCCGAGGAGGAGCGGGACTACTACCTGGAGCGGATCTACCCGGCCTTCGGCAACCTGGTGCCGCGCGACATCGCCTCCCGGGCCGCCAAGAACGTCTGCGACGAGGGCCGCGGCGTCGGCCCCGGCGGGCAGGGCGTCTACCTGGACTTCGCCGACGCCGTCCGCCGGCTGGGGCGGGACGCGGTCGAGGCCAAGTACGGCAACCTGTTCGAGATGTACGAGCGGATCACCGCCGAGGACCCCTACCGGGTGCCGATGCGGATCTACCCGGCGATCCACTACACGATGGGCGGGCTCTGGGTCGACTACGACCTGCAGACGACGGTGCCGGGCCTGTTCGCGATCGGCGAGGCCAACTTCTCCGACCACGGCGCCAACCGGCTCGGCGCGAGCGCGCTGATGCAGGGCCTGGCGGACGGCTACTTCGTGCTGCCGCCGGTGCTCAACGACTACCTGGCCCGGGAGGCGCTGCCCGCCGTCCCGGCCGGCCACGAGGAGGTCGCCGCGGTGGAGGCCGAGGTCGCCGACCGCCTCAACCTCATCCTCGCGGTGAACGGCGACCGCACCCCCGACTCCTTCCACCGCGAGCTCGGCGAGCTGCTCTGGGACGAGTGCGGGATGGCCCGCGACGAGGCCGGGCTGCGCCGCGCGCTGGCGCGGATCCCGGCGCTGCGGGAGGAGTTCTGGCGCCGGATCAAGGTGCCCGGCACCGGCCAGGAGCTCAACCAGTCGCTGGAGAAGGCCAACCGGCTGGTCGACTACTTCGAGCTGGCCGAGCTGATGTGCCTGGACGCGCTGCACCGCGCCGAGTCCTGCGGCGGGCACTTCCGCACCGAGAGCCAGACCCCCGAGGGCGAGGCCGCCCGGCGGGACGAGGACTTCTCCTACGCCGCCGCCTGGGAGTTCACCGCCACCGGGCAGGCGCCCGTCCTGCACCGCGAGCACCTCGACTTCGAGTACGTCCACCCCACCCAGCGGAGCTACGCGTGAACCTCACCCTTCGGATCTGGCGCCAGGCGGGCCCCGACACGCCCGGCTCGATGACCACCTACCAGGTCAGCGGGATCAGCCCGGACATGTCCTTCCTGGAGATGCTCGACACCCTCAACGAGGAGCTGATCACCCGGGGCGACACGCCCGTCGCCTTCGACCACGACTGCCGCGAGGGAATCTGCGGCGCCTGCGGCATGGTCATCAACGGCCGGGCGCACGGCCCCGAGCGGACCACCACCTGCCAGTTGCACATGCGGCACTTCCGGGACGGCGACACCATCGACGTCGAGCCGTGGCGGGCGGCGGCCTTCCCGGTGGTCAAGGACCTGGTGGTGGACCGCTCCGCCTTCGACCGGATCATCGGCGCCGGCGGCTACATCACCGCGCCGACCGGCAGCGCGCCCGAGGCGCACGCCACGCCCGTCCCCAAGGAGACCGCCGACACCGCGTTCGAGCACGCCGAGTGCATCGGCTGCGGGGCCTGTGTGGCGGCCTGCCCGAACGGGTCGGCGATGCTCTTCACCTCCGCCAAGGTGGTCCACCTCAACGTGCTGCCGCAGGGCGCGCCGGAGCGCAGGGCCCGGGTGCGCGACATGGTGGCGGCGATGGACGCCGAGGGCTTCGGCGGCTGCACCAACACCGGCGAGTGCGCGACGGCCTGCCCCAAGGGGATCCCGCTGCCGAGCATCGCGGCGATGAACCGCGAGTTCCTGCGCAGCTCGCTGGGCTGACGGCCCCGGCCGTGGAACGGCTGCGGCCGCAGCCGCGGCGCCCCGCCGTCGGCGGCGGGGCGCCGCAGCGGGCTATTCGGCGTCCGTGCCCGGAAGCACGCCCGGCAGCACGCCCGGCAGCGTGGCCAGGGCGTCGGCGAGGGCCCGCAGGTCCGCCGGGCGGACCGACGGGCCCATCGCGGCGAGCCGGTACGGGGAGATCCCGCCCAGCATCGCCCGCAGCCCCGGGTTGGCCAGCACCGGCAGCCGTTCCAGGACGGCCTCGCGCGCCGCGTCGTCCGCCAGCAGCACGCGCAGCGGGGTGTGCACCGAGAGCGGGGTGTCCGGGAACTCCTCGGCCGCCGGCATCGGCTTGAGGGCTTCGAGCGCCTGCGGCCGCTGGGCGCGGACCAGCAGGTGCTCGGCGGTGACCGGCCCCTCGGCGGGCAGGCCGAGCCGTTCGAACTGGTCGGCGGGCGCGTCGCCCTCGCGCAGCGCCTCGGTGAGCAGCGCCGCCATCCGCAGCTCCAGCTCGTCGTCGACCAGCGGGTGCTCCTGCTCCGGGTCCGTCTCCAGGTCGAACAGCAGGGTGCCGAAGGCGTACGGGTTGCCCCAGGAGGTGGCCGGCATCCGCAGCACGGGCACGCCCTTGGTGAACGGCAGCGGACCGGCCAGGGTGGCGCCGGCCAGTTCCTCCGGGGTGAAGTGGCCGCGCATGTGGGTGGGCATCAGGGTGTGCTCGAACAGCGGCCGGTTGGACGCGTCCTTGCTGGCGCGCATGTAGACGTGGCGGCCGTCGGTGATGTTGACGTGCCCCCCGAAGACGCCGAACAGGCCGTGCGGCCGGACGGGGGTGTCCTGGGCGACGGCGTCGGCGAGCGGGCGGCCCTGCATGTCGGCGGTGCGCGGGACGTCGAAGTACTCCAGCAGGGTCGGGCCGAGGTCGACGGTCTGGACGAGGGAGGCGCGCCGGCCGGTGGCCCGGCTGCGCGGGTCCCAGACGAACAGCGGGGTGTGGATGTTCTCGTCGTACCAGGGCTGGATGTTCTTGCCCCACCAGCCGCGCTCGCCGAGCAGCAGGCCGTGGTCGGTGCAGACGATCAGCAGGGTGTCGTCCCACAGGCCGTGCTCGTCGAAGGCGTCCAGGACCCGGCCGAGCGAGTCGTCGCACATGGTGAGCAGCGCGGCGTACTCGTTGCGGGCGTGCTCGACGGCCTCCGGGCTCTCGGTGACCTTCCTGTAGTCGGGCCAGTCGAAGTGCGGGCCGTCCCAGTCGTGCGGGTAGTGCTTCTTGTGCTCGGCGTAGGAGTAGAACGGCTCGTGCGGGTCGAAGCACTCGATCTGCAGGAACCAGCGGTCCTGTTCGCGGTTGGTGGCGATGAACTCCAGGCCGGCGTCGAAGGTGCGGGTCTGCGGGTGGTCGGCGACCTCCGCCAGGTACTGGCGGTTGACCCAGTCCTGGCGCCACATCGGGCCCACCCGGTGGACGAGCGTCTCGGGGATCTCCGGGTCGGCGACGTGGCCCTTCCACTTGTCGCCCTCCTGGCCGCGGAAGAACTCGTAGCTGTCGTAGCGGTTGTGGTAGGTGGCGCCGCCGTCCTCCCAGTAGTGCTGGTGGTCGGTGACCAGGTGGGTGTAGACGCCGGCCTTGCTCAGCAGGTCGGGGACGGAGTCGTCGAAGGGCTCCAGCGGGCCCCAGGAGCGGTGCAGGAAGTTGTAGCGGCCGGTGTGCATCTCACGGCGGGCCGGCATGCAGGGCATGGAGCCGCCGTAGCAGTTGTCGAAGGTCGCGGTGCGGGCGGCGAGGCGGGCGAAGTTCGGCGCGACGGTCCAGTCGCAGCCGTAGGGCGGCAGGAACCGCCTGTTGAGGCTGTCGAACATGACCAGGACGGCTTTCACCGGGGCGTCTCCTCGGGGGCGGCGGTGGGGTTGGTGGCGGCGGGGTTGGTGGCGGGGTCGGCCGTGGGGCCGGCGGTGGGAATGGTTCCGTCGGCGAGCAGGCCGCGGACGCGCTCCAGCCAGTCGAGCCAGGCGTCGACGGCGGAGGTGCCGTACGCGTGGGTGAGTTCGCGGATCATCCGGAGCCGCCGGACGTCCGTGTCCGGCGTGTCCTCGGGGAAGGACAGCGAGCGGTCCCGGGGGCGCATCACCGCCACCTGGCGGCGGCGGTAGTCGAGCTCGGTGTCGACCAGCGGGAGCAGCCGCTCCGGGGCGAGCTGGGCGGAGAAGTAGAACCGGGCCATGAAGTCCGGGTCCTGGAAGCGGCTGGTCGGTTCGTACGGCGAGTGGGCCTCGCGGACCAGCTCGGCCCGGCCGGCGTCGGTCAGCCGGTAGACCTTGGCGTCCGGCCGGCCGTCGCGCGGGTCGGTCTCGTAGACCACCCAGCCCTGCTCGGCCATCCGCTTGAGCAGCCGGTAGATCTGGCTCGGGTGGGCGTTCGAGCGGACGAACTGCCCCTCCCCCGCCAGCCACTGCTTGAGGTCCCAGCCGCTGCGCGGGTGGAGGCTCAGCAGGCCCAGCAGGACGTGGTCGAACTTCACGCGTGGCCCTTCCCCGGCCGTCGCCGGTGGTCCTCGAAGGTGGTCCTCGAAGGCGGTCCCCGGATGACCCGAAGGCGGCCTTCGAACGAGCTAGGTGCATTCTCACCTAGGTGCAAAGTGCTATAGCTTGGGCCCATGAGTCAACCCCCCGCCGAGCGCGCCTGCTGCCTGCCGTCCGCCCCGGCCGGCCCCGGACCCGCCCCGCTGCCGCTCCTACCGCCCCCGCCGCGCACCGCGGCCGGGCACCCGGAGCACCCCCAAGTGGCGCTCCCCGGAGGGGTGTTCGCGATGGGGGACGCCTTCGGCGAGGGGTATCCGGCGGACGGTGAGACGCCCGTGCACGAGGTGGAGCTGGCGCCGTTCACGATCGACACCGAACCGGTGACCACCGCCCGTTTCGCCGCCTTCGTCGAGGCCACCGGCCACCGCACCGAGGCCGAACGGGCCGGCTCCTCCGCCGTCTTCCACCTGTTCGTCCTCGCCGACCCGGCCGACGTGCTCGGCCGCTCCCCCGCCGCGCCCTGGTGGATCGAGGTGCGCGGCGCCGACTGGCGCCACCCCTACGGCCCGCTCGGCGACGCCGAGGACCTCGGGGACCACCCCGTGGTGCACATCAGCCACCGCGACGCGCTCGCCTACTGCCGCTGGGCCGGGCGGCGGCTGCCCACCGAGGCCGAGTGGGAGTACGCCGCCCGCGGCCCGCTGGCCGGCCGCCGCTACCCCTGGGGCGACGAGCTGCGCCCGGACGGCGCGCACCGCTGCCGGATCTGGCAGGGCCGCTTCCCCGACCTGCCGACCGGCGAGGACGGCTGGTTCGCGACCGCGCCGGTGGGCGGCTACCCGCCGAACGGTTTCGGTCTGGCGGACGTGGCCGGGAACGTCTGGGAGTGGTGCGCCGACCTCTTCGACCCCGGCTACTACGCCCGCTCCCCGCGCTTCGACCCGCGCGGGCCCGCCGACGGGGAGGGCTCCGGGGACGGGCGGCGGGTGCTGCGGGGCGGCTCGTACCTGTGCCACGACTCCTACTGCAACCGCTACCGGGTGGCCGCCCGCACCGGCAACACCCCCGAATCCACCAGCGGCAACTGCGGCTTCCGCACGGTGGCGCGCTGAACCGGGGCGCCACCGAACGCGCGCGTGTGGCACGTGGGGCGCGCGTGTTCGACGCGCACGCCCCGTTCTTCGACTGTTCGTCAGGATCGGTGCTGACGCGCCGGGTTTCGCGCTACCGTGGTCCCCGCCTAAAAGGAGTCTGCATATGCCCGAGGTTCAGGCCTGCTCCGGATGCGGCGGGTCCGGGGGGACCCAGAAGACCGAAGCCACGGTCGAACGGGACGAGGAAGGGAGCATGGTGCCCAGGATCCACGTCTACTGGTCACCGTGCGGTCGGTGCCACGGATCCGGAACGGTGATCGTCGGATGAGGCTGGTCTTCGAATGCGTCGAGTGCGGCAGCCACTACCTGCCGCCGGAGGCGATGGCGTACCCCGACGGGCCCGCCTCGCCGATCTGGTGCACGGCGTGTCAGACGGCGAAGCGCGCGGCCGGTCTGCGGGAGGATCCGCTGCTGGCGCGGATCGCGCTGGCGGCCGCCCGGGCGGCGAGCGCCGGGGTGGCCGCCGGGGAGCCGTCCGCGGCCCGCACGGACGTCCGGCCGTCGCGGCCGCCGGTGTCGCGGCGGGCCCGCTCCGGGCCGGGCGTGCTGCGCGGCAAGCTGGCGTAGCCGGGGCTCAGCCGGCCGCGGCGCCCCCGACGTCCGCAGTCTCGGCGGTCTCGGCGGTCTCGGCGAGGAAGCGGAGCAGGTGGTCGGCGACGGCCCGCGGGTCGTCCTCCGGGCTGTAGTGGCCGACCCCCGGGAGTTCGACCACCCGGCCGTCCGGGAAGGCCTCCCGGAACAGCGGCAGGAAGTGCCGGGCGTTCAGCGTCCGGTCGGCGGCGCCCCACAGGGCCAGCGCCGGGACGGCCGCCAGCGCGGCGCGGGCCGCCGCGTCCGGCTCCTCGAAGCGGTGCGCACCGGTGGCGAAGCCCTTCGCCCAGCCGATCGCGCCGGCGCTCTCGGCCGGGGTCGGGAACGGCGCGCCGTACGCGCGCAGCCAGGTGTCGGTGGCGAGGGCGGGGTTCTCGTAGCCGTTGAGCCTGAGCACACCGAGGACGGTGACGTCGAGGGAGCCGAGCACCGGCTCCAGCGTGCCGTCGGCGTGCGCCCGGGCGGTCCAGCGGAACCACGGGGAGTCGGCGGCGTTGGCGGCCAGTGCGTCGCCGAGGCCGGGCTGCCCGAACGGGGTGGGCGCGTTGACGGCGACCACCCGGGCGATCAGCTCGGGCCGGCGGGCCGCGAGGCCCATGCCGACCGGGCCGCCGAAGTCGTGGCCGACGAGGGTGATCCCGCGCAGTCCGAGGTCCAGGACGAGCGCCTCCAGGTTGTCGACGTGGTCCTGGAGCCGGTAGTCGCGGTCGGCGGGCGTGGCGCTCTTGCCGAATCCCATGTGGTCGGGCACGACGACCCGGTGGGTGGGCGCCAGTCGGCGCACGACGTCGCGGAAGAGGTAGCCCCAGGTGGGCTCGCCGTGCAGGCAGAGGACGGCCGGGCCGGTGCCCTCGTCGGCGTAGTGCATCGGGAAGCCGGGGGCGGAGCTGAAGTGCGGGCGGTAGGGGAACGTGCCGTCGAAGGTCTCATGGGCGGCGATCATGGCGGGCCTCTCGCGCAGGACGGCAGCGAACCGGGACGGCGGCGAGCCGGGCGGCAGCAAGCCGAGTGGTAGCAAAGTGAAACCAAGCAGGCCCGAGCCTAGAGGTGCCGGTTTTTATATGCAACTGCCGAGGTCGGGGGCCGCCGAATCAGAACAGCGCCTCCTGGGTGTCCGGCTCGGCCGGACGGACCCGCTCGCTCAGCGTCAGCCCCGAGGACGGCCGACCGGCCGCCGGAGCGAGCGTCCAGCCGGTCAGCAGCCGGGTGTCCAGGAGCAGCGGCGCGCCGCCGTCCGCCTGGTCGAGCAGCAGGTGCCGGCCGATCGGCGGGCGCAGCCGTCCGGCCAGCACCGCGCCGTCCGCCAGTCCCTCGACCGCCCGGTAGACGTCGGGGGCGCCGCCGGTCAGCCCGAAGACCCCGACGTGGTCGGTGACCGGGTGGTCCTCCAGCAGCTCCACGCCGTGCCCGCGCAGCAGCCCGTGCGCCCGGGTCCGGGCGTCGGTGAGCAGCGCGCGGCGGTGGTCCGCGTCGCCGTGCTCCCACCAGTGGTCCAGCTTCACCCGGCTCTTGAACCGCTCCCGGGCCAGGCCGGAGGCCGCGACGGTCAGTTCGGCGCGGCGGACGGCGGGCAGCCCGCCCCTGGCGGCGAACGTCCAGGCGAGCGCGCCCTGTTCGAGCAGCCGACTGGTGCCGCGCTGCTCGGCGGTCAGCCCGACCTTGAGCAGCCCCTCGCCGAACCAGGCGAGGTAGAGCCGGTAGGTGCGGCCGTCGTCGAGGATCTGGTCCCGGGCCAGCGCCAGCCCGCGGTCCACGCTCTGGCAAGTCGCGCACTGCACGGCGGCGCCGTCCGGCGCGACGACGGCGTGGTGCGGGCACGGCGTGCGCTCGTCCTGCCCCTCCAGCAGGGCGCCGATGCACCGGCGGGGCCCGCCGAGCAGCCAGCCGACCTCCACTCCCGGCACCACCTCGCGCTCGTGCACCCGCCGCCCGTGCACCGCGCTCAGCACCGCCCGCCCGTCCCGCCACCCCAGCCCGGTGGAGACCCACCCACCCGTCACGCTCACCCGCCACCTCGCCGCACACCGTCCGAGCCCCCGAGGCTACCGGCCGCCGCCGACAGGCCGGTGGGCGCGCATGGCGACCGGATCACGGGCTGCCGCGGACCGGGTACCCCGGGCGGGCGATGGCGCCGCCCGGCCCGCCCCGCCGTTCGCGGGGGCCGGGCCGTCGGCCGATACCCCCGTGGGGGTGATTGCGCGGACCCGCGTTGACGGTGCGCGGACCGGGCCGGAAGTCTGACAGCGGCCCGCAGCCCGACCCTCCCGCCGCCCGGTCGACGCGTCGACGGGAGCGGCCGGCGGGAGCGCGGCAACCGGCCGTCCAGGCCCGTGACTTCGAAAGGGACACCCCATGCGTCGTACCGCCGCCAGACTCGCCGCCCTTCTCCTGACCGGGGTGGCCGCCCTCGCCTGGCCGGGCGCCGCGTCGGCCGATGACCTGCCGGGGCCGACCCTCTCCGGCCGACTGGTCGGCGTCCGGGACCTGTGCCTCACGGTCCGAGCCGAGACCGTCACCGGGTACCAGCCCGTCCAGGCCTGGAACTGCGAGGGCGGCGCCGCCCAGTACTGGCGGCTGGGCGTCGACGGCACCCTCCAGGCGGTCGGCAAGTGCCTGGACGTGTGGCACGGCGGGACCCGGGCCGGCACCGGGGTCGGCGTCTACGCGTGCAACGGCACCGGCGCCCAGCAGTGGCAGTACCTGACCGACACCACGCTCCAGAACCCGCAGTCCGGCCTCTGCCTCAACGTGCCGCTGGTCGGCACGGCCGGTATCGACCTGAACATCTGGGGCTGCTACCTCGACTACTCCCAGCGCTGGCGGTTCGCGTACTGACGGCCGCCGGACACGGTTCCGCCACCGGAGCGGGGACTCCTCCGGTGGCGGGGCGGGAAAGCGCGGGGCTCAGTTCGCCCCGGTGAGGGCGGCGAGGGCGGCGTCGAGGTCGGGGCCCTGGCCGGGGCGGGGGCGGTTGTACGGGAGGCGGGCGAGCAGGGCGCCCATCGCGCAGGTGTTGGTCGCCGCCGAGAAGACCAGGCCCGCGCCGACCGCCGCCGAGACCCAGCGGGCACCGGGGCGGACGAGGTCGAGGACCACGCCGGCCACGACCAGGCCGCCGGCCGCGAAGCGGACCTGTCGGTCCATCGCCCACGGCGCCCGCGCCGGCGCGCCCTCGGGCCGCTGCACCTCGTGCCCGGCGGCCGCCCAGGCGCTGGTGCCGCCGACCAGGGTCGCGGCGGGGATGCCGGCCGCGGCCAGCGACTCGCAGGCCCGGCCCGAGCGGTTGCCGGAGGCGCAGACGACGAGGAGTTCGCCGCGCTCGGCGGCCGTGCGCAGCGCCGGGAGGGCGCGGTCGAGCTGGTCGAGCGGGATGTTCAGGGCGCCGGGGACGTGCCCGGCGGCGTACTCGCCCGGGGTGCGGACGTCGACGACGGTGAGGGTGGCGAGGCGCGGGTGCGCCTGGGCGGGGGTGAGCTCGGTGAGGACGGCCATCGGGGTCTCCTTGCAGCAGGGGAAAGCGGGGGGAAGGGGTCAGAGCAGGGCGTCGGCGCCCATCACCGCGGCGACGCCGAGCAGCAGCACGGCGAAGATCCGCTGGAGGACGGCCCCGGAGAGGCGGGCGGCGAGCCGCTTGCCGTCCCAGGCGCCGAGCACGGCGGCGGCGGTGAACGGGGCGATCACCGCCCAGTCGAGTCCGGCCTCGCCGCCGCCGCGGGTGGCGAGCGAGGCGGAGGCGTTGACGGCGATCACCGGGAGGCTGGTGCCGACGGCGGCCTCCATGGTCAGTCCGACCGCGCCGACCAGGGCCGGCACGGCCAGGAAGCCGCCGCCGACGCCGAGCAGGCCGGTCAGGGCGCCGAGGCCGGCCCCGGAGGCCGCCGCCCGACCGGGGCGGGCGGCCGCGGGGGCGGCCGTGTCGGCCGGAACCGGGCGGGGCGGGCGCAGCATCCGGACCGCGGCGAGCGCGGCGACCAGCGCGAAGGCGGCGGTGAGCAGGCTCTGCGGGAGCCGGGCGGCGGCCGCGCCGGTGAGGGCGGCGGGGAGCAGCCCGGCGGCGGCGAAGGCGAGAGCGGTGCGCCAGCGGATGGTGCCCGCCCTCATGTGGGCGACGATCGCGGAGATCGAGGTGGCGAGGACGATCAGCAGCGCGGCGGTGGTGGCGGCGGCCGGGGAGAGCCCGAGCAGGTAGATCAGCGCGGGGACGGCCAGGATGCCGCCGCCGCCGCCGAGCCCGCCGAGGACCAGGCCGACCACGGCCCCGGCGGCGAGCGCCAGCAGCAGGGTGGTCATCGGCACCGCCCGGGGAGGCGGGCCGTCGTCCGGTGGGGGTCGGCCGGGACGGGGACGGCCGGAACGGGGCGGGGGTGGTGGCGCATGGTGGTGCTCCTGCGGGGGTGGTGCCGTGCCGGGAGGGGCGGTCAGGCGGTGACGGCGGTGAGACCGGCGCCCCCGGTCTCCGGGGCGTCGACCGGGAACACGGGGCTCCCTCTTCCGCGCATTTACCCCCGGGGGTATCTGACCGGCACCTCCGACTGTAGCAGAGATACCCCCAGGGGCATTGCTGGGCGATCCCCGCCCGATCGGCTACCGTCCCGCGCATGACCTCCACCGACCTCGCGGCGCACCCCGGGCCCGCGGCCGACGACGACCCGACGCCCGACGACCTCGCCGCCGTCCTCCGGCTCGCCGCGGACACCCTGCGCGCCGCACCGGCCGACGCCGACTGGACCCGCCCGGCCGGCGGCGTCGCCTGGGACTGCTGGACCACCGTCGAGCACCTCGCGGACGACCTGCTCGCCTACGCCGCCCAGCTCGGCCCGGCCGAGCCGCCCCGCGACCGCTACGCGCCCTTCGTCTCCCGGCGGCCCTTCCCCGGCGGGCCGAACAGCTTCGTCTTCGCCCGCCGCGAGGACGGCCCGCGGGGGCTGCTGGAGGTGCTGGAGGCGAGCGGCGGGCTGATGGTCGCGATCGCCCGGGCCAGGACCCCCGAGGTCCGCGCCTTCCACCCGTGGGGGCTCGCCGACCCGGCGGGGTTCGTCGCGATGAGCCTGGTGGAGACGCTGGTGCACGTGCACGACGTCGCCGAGGGACTCGGACTGCCCTGGGAGCCGCCCGCCGACGTCTGCCGCCGCACCCTCGCCCGGCTCTTCCCCGACGTCGTGCGGGACACCGCACCGGAACCCGCGGCCGGCCCGTGGCCGACCCTGCTCTGGGCCACCGGCCGCGTCGCACTGCCCGGCCGCCCGCGCCGCACCGAGTGGCGCTGGTACGCGGACGCACCGGAGCCGGCCGCCTCCGCGACCCCGGCCTGACGCCCGCTCACCCCCGGCCGACGCCGCAGCCCGCAGGTCGCAGGCGCTTTGCGCACGCCCCCGGTGCACGTTCTATTGTGGCGGGCGCGGCGGCGGCGCGGCCGGGAGGCGGGCGCCGCGCCGGACCGGCGTGGGAACGAAGGGGTGGACGTGGCGGGGCGGCGGAACGACGGGGTGCTGGCGGTCTGGGCGGAGGCGCAGCGGCAGGAGCAGCGCCGGGAGGAGGCCCGGTGGCGCGCCCAGGCCGCCGAGCAGCGCCGGCGGGAGCGGGAGCAGCGCGAGGCGCAGAAGGCGGCGGCCCGCACGGAGCGCGAGGCGCAGCGGGCGTACCAGCAGGCCCGGGAGGCCGAGGCGGCCCGGCGGACGGCCGAACTGGACGGCCGGGTGGAGGAGTTGCGCGGCCTGCTGGCGGCCGGGGCGGGCGGCGCGGCGTTCCGGGCGCAGAGCCTGCTGGCCCCGCGCCCGGTGCCGCCGTTCGAGCCGGGGCGGCTCGGCGAGCCGGTGCCGATGCCGGACCAGTCCCGCTACCAGGTGCCGCCGCCGGACCCGGTGCAGGCCCGCAACCCCGGGGTGTGGCAGCAGTACGAGCAGTACGTGGCGCAGGCCCGGGCCCGGTTCGAGCAGGACTGGTACGCCGCGCAGGCGGCGGAGGCGGACCGGCAGCGGCGGCTGACCGAGTACCACGGGCAGTACCTGGAGTGGGTGGCCCGGTTCCGCCGGGAGGACGAGGAGCGGGCCGCCCGGACCGAGGACCTGCTGCGCCGGCTGCGGTCCGGCGAGGCGGAGGCGGTGCAGGAGTACTTCACCGCCGTGCTGTACGCCTCGGCGGGCTGGCCGGAGGGCTTCCCGCACCGGCTGGTGGCGGCCTGGGAGGCGTCGAGCCGCCAGCTGGTGGTGAACTGGGAGCTGCCGGGCGCGGACGTCGTCCCGGCGGCCGCCCGGGTGCGGTACGTGAAGTCGGACGACCGGGAGGCCGAGGTCGCCCGCCCGGCGACCGAGCGCAAGGCGCTGTACCGGGAGGTGCTGGCGCAGACCGCGCTGCGGGTGGTGGCCGAGCTGTACCGGGCGGACGGGGACGGCATGCTGGCCTCGGTGGTGCTCAACGGCTTCGTGCGCGGCATCGACCCGGCGACCGGCCGGGAGGCGGAGCGGTTCCTCACCACGGTGACCGTCGACCGGGGCGAGTTCGCCGGGCTGGCGCTGGACCGGGTGGCGGCCGTGGAGTGCTTCCAGGGCCTCGGCGGGGTGCTGTCGGCCCGCCCCGAACGGCTGGACGAGGTGCGGCCCGACCGGCTGCCGGAGACGGTCGGCGGCAGTGTGGCCGGACAGGGCGGCGAGGACGACCCGGACCTCTTCGAGATGGACCCGATCGAGTTCGAGGAGCTGATCGCCGAGCTGTTCCGGCTGCGCGGCTTCCGGGTGATGACCACGGCGCGCAGCGGCGACGCCGGGGTGGACGTGGTGGCCGAGGACCTCGATCCGGTGACCGGCGGGCGGATCGTGATCCAGGCCAAGCGCTACCGCTCGACGGTCTCCCCCACCGCCGTGCGCGACCTGGACTCGACGGTGCGCCACCACGGCGCGATCAAGGGCATCCTGGTGACCACCGCGGGCTTCGGTCCCGGCTCGTACGACTACATCCGCAACAAGCCGCTGACCCTGGTGAGCGGGCCGGAGCTGGTGGAGCTGCTGGCCGAGCAGGGCCTGCGCGGGCGGCTGGGCGAGCGGACGAACGGCGCCGGCCACGCGAACGGCGGCGACCGCCGCGCCCCGGCTGCCGCCCCGGCGGACGACGCCCCGGCGGAGCGCGCGACCACCACCCTGGCGCTCTCCTGGCGCAGCCGCACGGCCGGCGGGGACCCGGTCGAGCTGGACGTCTCGGCGTTCCTGTGCGCGAACGGCCGGGTGCTGGACGACGAGCACTTCGTGTTCTTCAACAACCCGCAGGACCCGGACGGCGCGGTGCGGCTGCACCCCACCCGCTCGGTGCCGGGCGAGCCGGTGCGCCGCGCCGAGCTCACCCTGGAGCCGGGCCGGCTGGCGCCGGGTGTGGACGAGGTGGTGGTGGCCGTGTCCACCGAGGAGGAGGAGCCGCCGGTGCTGCCGCTCGGCTATGTGCACGGCCTCGCGCTGACGGGCGTCTTCGGCCCGGACGCGGAGGGTCCCGCCGAATGGGCGGCCGAGACCGGCGGGGTGTCGCAGAGCGCGATGGTCCTCGGTTCCTTCCAACGGCGCGGCGGTGTCTGGCGGTTCACGCCGAGCGGGACACCGGTGCGGGACGGGCTGGCCGGGCTCGCGGTGCGCTGGGGCGTCGCGGTCGAGTAGCCGCCGCCCTGCGGCGCCTCGGGGGCGGATGTCATACCTGAGGAGGAGAAGCACCCCCGCCGGACCGCCGGGACGGCGGGGGGAGCCCCTACCCGGGAGCGACAATCCGGACACGGAGCGGTTGCGAGAATGGAAGGGAAGACGATCTTCCGTTTTCCTTCCCCCCACCTCGACCTCGCGCCCCAGGGAGCCTCCTCGTGACGATGTCCGCAACCGCCGTCCGCACCGGCCGGGCGGCCGCCCGCGCCACCGGCCTGAACAAGGTCTACGGGGAGGGCGAGACCCGCGTCGTCGCCCTCGACAACGTCAGCGTCACCTTCCCGCAGGGCGAGTTCACCGCCATCATGGGCCCCTCCGGCTCCGGCAAGTCCACCCT
>NZ_JBHVIV010000112.1:0-23497 GCF_042799475.1 Kitasatospora sp. NPDC057692
CTTCGAGACATGCCTCGAAGCCCGCCACCGGAAGCCCTGGAGCAGGAAGTCGGCGGGGCCGACTTCCTGAAGTCCATCAAAGCCGGCGAGTTCGACCAGCACGTGTGAGTCCGGGTGGCCCCCGCTCGGCGAGAGCGAGGGCCACCCGTCGAGTGTGCCCATGCCGTCGGCGTCGGAGGAGAACTCCTGAAGCGGGTGGATCGCCCCCACGGCGTGTTAGACAGCTGCCATGACCTATTCCCGCGATCTCAGCGCCTACAGCAACTTCTCCGAGGACGTCGTGGCCGCTGGGTCCTACTACGCTTCCTTCGCGCCGCCCTACCGCCGAATCAACGTGGGTTGGCTGAGCGGAGAGCACGGGTACACGGTGGGGCCCGGCCGTGTGGACTTCCTTGCCCGGCTCCTCGACATCGTCCGTTGGCAGAACGTGAACCAGACGCGGGGCTTCCACGTCTGCGAGCTGTGCCCGCGAGGTGAAGCGCGGATCGGCCTGCTGACCGTTGAGCACAAGGGCGGTCCGCTCTTCCTGGGCAACGGTGAGATCCGCGTTCCCGCCACCGCCGGGGAGGTCTTCGCGGCGCCGACGCTCATAGCCCACTACGTGAGCAGTCACGACTACCTGCCACCGACGCCGTTCATCGATGCCGTGTTGCGCTGCCCCGAGGGATGGATGTCCGGGCCGGACGCCCCCGGCGTGCCGAGCGACGCGAAGAGGTACGACTACCGGAGCTAGGCCGCGGCCTCGCCGACGTGGAGGCGGACGGTCCCGACAGCCCCGCCGGGCTCCGGGGCGTACCCCGGAGCGGGGTTGCGGGCCCGAGAACGGGCGATGCCGGGCTTCGAGGAGGTCTCGAAGCCCGGCACCAGGTTTGCCGCGTCGGTCAGTTGTGGGCGTGGAGGTCGGCGTTGAGGCCGCCCCAGGAACCGGAGCGGGCGATGACCTCGACGGCGCCGGTCTGGGAGTTGCGGCGGAAGAGGAGGTTGTCCTGGCCGGACAGCTCGACGGCCTTGGCCACGGTGCCGTCCGGGGTGGTGACCCGGGTGCCGGCGGTGACGTAGAGGCCGGCCTCGACGACGCAGTCGTTGCCGAGGGAGATGCCGATGCCCGCGTTGGCGCCGAGCAGGCAGCGCTCGCCGACGGAGACGACCTGCTTGCCGCCGCCCGACAGGGTGCCCATGATCGAGGCGCCGCCGCCGATGTCGCTGTGGTCGCCGACCACGACGCCCGCGCTGATCCGGCCCTCGACCATCGAGGTGCCGAGGGTGCCGGCGTTGAAGTTGACGAAGCCCTCGTGCATCACGGTGGTGCCCGCGGCCAGGTGCGCGCCGAGGCGGACGCGGTCCGCGTGGGCGATGCGCACGCCGGACGGGGCGACGTAGTCGGTCAGCCGCGGGAACTTGTCGATCCCGAAGACGGCGAGCTGCCCGCCCTGGGCGCGCACGGCGAGCCGGGCCTGCTCGACCTTGTCCACCGGGACCGGGCCGATGCTGGTCCACGCGACGTTGGCCAGCAGGCCGAAGATGCCGTCCAGGTTCAGACCGTGCGGCCGGACCAGACGGTGGCTGAGCAGGTGCAGACGCAGGTAGACGTCGTGCGTGTCGAGCGGCTTCTCGTCCAGCGAGGCGATGGTGGTGCGCACGGCGACCACCTCGACGCCGCGGCGGGCGTCGGCGCGCAGCGCCTCGGCGGCGCCCGCGCCCAGCTCGGCCTCGGCCTCGGCCTGCTCGGCGGTCAGGAGGACGGTCCCGGCCGGACCGGCCTCGGCGGTCAGCGCGGGAGCCGGGTACCAGGTGTCGAGGACGGTGCCGTCCGCGGCGATGGTGGCCAGACCTGCGGCAACGGCGCCGCTCACGGGGGTGGTGGATTCTGCAGTCACATCGTGCACGTTAACGAATCCGGGCCGCCGCTGCCGAACACGCCCACCGTCCGGACCAGGCCCGTCGGCCGTCGGCGGCGGCAAAATGCGGTGCCGGGGGAGCCCGACCTCGGCAATACTCCGACGGGTGTTCATGTCGATCTCCACCACAGGTACCGCCGAGAGCCCGGCCACTGACCTGGGGTTTCTGCTGCACAAGCACCCCGGCAAGGTCCAGCGGTTCTCCACGGCGCACGGCGAGGCGCACGTCTTCTACCCGGAGGCGGGCGACGAGGCCTGCACCGCCGCGCTGCTGCTCGACGTCGACCCGATCGCCCTGGTCCGCAACGGCCGGGGCAAGGGACGCGCCGGCTCACCCGACCTCGCGCTCGCCCAGTACGTCAACGACCGCCCCTACGCGGCCTCCTCGCTGCTCGCGGTGGCGCTGCGGACGGTGTTCCGGACGGCGATGAAGGGCGTCTGCGAGGCCCGCCCCGGGCTGGCCGACCGGCCCCGCCCCCTGCGGATCTCGCTGCCGGCCGTGCCGGTCGGCGGTGGCCACACCGCCGAGGGCGCGGCCGTGGCGATGGTGGTCCGCCTCTTCGAGCCGCTGGGCTGGCAGGTGGAGGCGACGGCGATCCCGCTGGACGAGGCCTTCCCCGAGTGGGGTGAGTCGCGCTACGTCCGGCTGGAGCTGTCGGCGGAGCGGGTCCGGCTGGCCGACGCGCTCCAGCAGCTCTACGTGCTGCTGCCGGCGCTGGACGGCGCCAAGCACTACTGGGTCGCCCCGGACGAGGTCGACAAGCTGCTCGCCGCCGGCGAGGGCTGGCTGGCCGGCCACCCGGAGCGGGCCCTGATCACCCGCCGCTACCTGTCGCGGCGCTGGTCGCTGACCCGGCGGGCGATGGAGCGCCTGGAGCTGGCCCGGCTGGCGGAGGCCGACGACCGCGAGGCCGATGAGGTCGACAACGCGGTCGACGACGCCGCCGAGGAGACCGAGCACGGGCAGGGACAGGGACAGGAGCAGGACCGGAGCGAGCAGCGGCCGCCCTCGCTGGCCGAGCAGCGCCGCGCGGCGATCCTGGCCGCGCTGCGCGAGGTCGGCGCGGCGCGCGTGGCCGACCTCGGCTGCGGCCAGGGCGAGCTGATCGGCGCGCTGCTGAAGGACCCGCGCTTCACCGAGGTGCTGGGCGTGGACGTCTCGGTTCGGGCGCTGTCCGCGGCCGCCCGCCGGCTGCGGATGGACCGGATGCCGGAGCGTCAGGCGAACCGGGTGCGGCTGGTGCAGGGCGCGCTGACGTACACGGACGCGCGGCTGAAGGGCTTCGACGCGGCCGTGCTCTGCGAGGTGATCGAGCACCTGGACCTGCCGCGGCTGCCCGCCCTGGAGTACGCCGTGTTCGGCGCGGCCCGGCCGCCGGCGGTGGTCGTCACGACGCCCAACGCCGGGTACAACGTCCGGTGGGAGAGCCTGCCCGCCGGCCACCTGCGGCACGCCGACCACCGCTTCGAGTGGGACCGCGCCGAGTTCCGGACCTGGGCCGAAAGGGTCGCCGCCGCGTACGGCTACACGGTCGACATCCGCCCGGTCGGCCCGCAGGACGACGAGGTCGGCGCCCCGACCCAGCTCGCCCTGTTCCGCCTCGGCGACGGGGCGGAGCCCGGCGGGAACCCGGCCGCCGCGGACAGCACCGAGAACACCGGCAGCACCGGCAGCACGGGCAGCACCAGCAGCACCGACAGCACCGACAGCACGACGCCCGAAGGGGGCGAGACCCGATGACCGACGAGACCGACGCGATCCAGCCCGCCGACGCCGCACCGACCGCACCGACGGCACCGGCCGCCCCCCGCCGCCTGCCGGTGACCGACGTCTCCCTGGTCGTCCTGATCGGCACCAGCGGCGCGGGCAAGTCCAGCTTCGCCCGCAAGCACTTCCTACCCACCCAGGTCGTCTCCTCGGACTTCTGCCGCGGCCTGGTGGCCGACGACGAGAACGACCAGTCCGCCTCCGCCGAGGCCTTCGACGTCCTGCACTACATCGTCGGCAAGCGCCTCGCCGCCGGCCGGCTGACCGTCGTGGACGCCACCAACGTCCAGCCGGAGGCCCGCCGCCGACTGGTCGGGATCGCCCGCGACCACGACGTGCTGCCGATCGCCATCGTGCTGGACGTCCCGCCGGGCGTCTGCGCCGAGCGCAACCGCTCCCGCCCCGACCGCCAGTTGCCCGCGCACGTGGTGCCGCGCCAGCACCGCGAGCTGCGCCGCTCCCTGCGCGGCCTGGAGCGCGAGGGCTTCCGCAAGGTGCACATCCTGCGCGGCGAGGCCGAGGTCGAGGCCGCCGAGATCGTGCCGGAGAAGCGCTTCAACGACCTGCGCCACCTCACCGGCCCGTTCGACATCGTCGGCGACGTCCACGGCTGCCGCGCGGAGCTGGAGACCCTGCTCACCCGCCTCGGCTGGACCCTGGTCCGGGACGACGCGGGGCGCCCGGTGGACGCGGTGCACCCCGAGGGGCGTACGGCCGTCTTCGTCGGCGACCTGGTCGACCGCGGCCCGGACACGCCGGGCGTGCTGCGCCTGGTGATGGGCATGGTGGCGGCCGGGCACGCGATCTGCGTGCCCGGCAACCACGAGAACAAGCTCGGCCGGGCGATGGACGGCAAGAAGGTCACCGTCTCGCACGGCCTCCAGGAGTCGCTGGACCAGCTGGCGGAGGAGTCCGAGGAGTTCCGGGCCGAGGTCCGGGCGTTCATCCGCGGCCTGGTCAGCCACTACCTGCTGGACGGCGGCGCCCTCGTGGTCTGCCACGCCGGCCTGCCGGAGAAGTACCACGGCCGGGCCTCCGGCCGGGTGCGCTCGCACGCCCTGTACGGGGACACCACCGGTGAGACCGACGAGTACGGCCTGCCGGTGCGCTACCCGTGGGCGGAGGAGTACCGGGGCCGGGCGCTGGTGGTCTACGGCCACACGCCGGTTCCGGTGGCGAGCTTCCTCAACAACACCATCTGCCTGGACACCGGCGCCGTCTTCGGCGGCAGCCTGACCGCGCTGCGCTACCCGGAGCGGGAGCTGGTCGGCGTCGAGGCCGAGCAGGAGTGGTACGCGCCGGTGCGGCCGATGCGCACGGACGCGCCGGGCGCCCGCGAGGGCCGCCCGCTGGACCTCGCCGACGTGGCGGGCCGCCGGGTGGTGGAGACCTCGCTGCACGGCCGGGTCGCGGTCCGGGAGGAGAACGCGGCGGCGGCCCTGGAGGTGATGAGCCGGTTCGCGATCGACCCCCGGCTGCTCACCTACCTGCCGCCGACCATGGCGCCGAGCGCGACCTCGGGCCGGCCCGGCTACCTGGAGCACCCGGACGAGGCCTTCGCCGCCTACCGGGCCGACGGCGTCGAGCGGGTGATCTGCGAGGAGAAGCACATGGGCTCCCGCGCGGTGGTCCTGGTGGCCCGGGACGGGGCGGCGCTGGAGAAGCGGTTCGGACCGGTCGGCCCGGGCGCGATCTGGACCCGTACCGGCCGGGCGTTCCTCGGGGACGACGCGCTCACCGCCGCGGTGCTGGACCGGCTGCGGGCGGCCGCCGAGCGGTCCGGGCTGTTCGAGGAACTGCGCACCGACTGGCTGCTGCTGGACGCCGAGCTGATGCCGTGGTCGCTGAAGGCGGTCGAGCTGCTGCGCCGCCAGTACGCGGCGGTCGGCGCCGCGGCCGGCGCGGCGCTGCCGCAGGTGCTGGCCGCGCTGGAGCTGGCGGGCGGGCGCGGCCTGGACGTGGCCGCGCTGACCGGGCGCCAGCGGCAGCGCGCCGCCGACGCGCAGGCGTTCACCGAGGCGTACCGGCGGTACTGCTGGCCGACCGAGGGCCTGGCCGGGATCCGGCTGGCGCCGTTCCAGGTGCTGGCCGCCGAGGGGGCGAACCTCGCGGTGCGCCCGCACGACGAGCACCTCGCCTGGATCGACCGGCTGGTCGACGCGGACGGGGCGCTGGTGGCGGAGGCGCAGGGGGCTGAGGCCCGCGCCGAGGCCCACCCGGCGGCCCACCCGGCGGCCCACCCGGCCGCCGCCCCGCTGCTGCACCGGACCGGCCGCCTGGTGGTGGACACCGCCGACGAGGCGTCGCTCGCCGCGGGCGTCGCCTGGTGGGAGGAGCTGACAGCGGCGGGCGGCGAGGGCATGGTGGTCAAGCCGCTGGCCTCGCTGGTGCGTGGCCGGGCGGGGCAGGGCAGGCCCGGCGGGCTGGTCCAGCCCGGGGTGAAGGTGCGCGGGCGCGAGTACCTGCGGATCATCTACGGCCCGGACTACACCGAGCACCTGGACCGGCTGCGCCAGCGCTTCCTCGGGCACAAGCGCTCGCTGGCGCTGCGTGAGTACGCGCTCGGCCTGGAGGCGCTGGACCGCCTGGCGGCGGGCGAGCCGCTCTGGCGGGTGCACGAGCCGGTCTTCGCGGTCCTCGCCCTGGAGTCCGAGCCGGTTGATCCGCGACTCTGAGGGGACGGGCGGGCGGGGCGGCAGGCTTTGCATAGAAATTCTGAGCATCGTATAGACTTGCTGCTTTCCGCCCGCCCGTCACCGTCATCGTCACACCCAGGAGCCCGGCATGGCCTTCAACCTCCGGAACAGGCACTTCCTCAAGGAGCTCGACTTCACGGCCCAGGAGTTCCGCTTCCTGGTGGACCTCGCCGCCACGCTCAAGGCGGCGAAGTACGCGGGCACCGAGCAGCCCCGGCTGCGCGGCAGGAACATCGCGCTGATCTTCGAGAAGACCTCCACCCGGACGCGCTGCGCCTTCGAGGTCGCCGCCCACGACCAGGGCGCCACCACCACCTACCTGGACCCGGCTGGCTCGCAGATCGGCCACAAGGAGTCGATCAAGGACACCGCCCGGGTGCTCGGCCGGATGTTCGACGGCATCGAGTACCGCGGCCACGGCCAGGCGGTGGTCGAGGAGCTGGCCGCGCACGCGGGGGTGCCGGTCTGGAACGGCCTCACCGACGAGTGGCACCCCACCCAGATGCTCGCCGACGTGCTCACCGTCACCGAGCACACCACCAAGCCGCTCACCGAGGTGGCGCTCGCCTACCTCGGCGACGCCCGCTCCAACATGGGCAACTCGCTGCTGGTCACCGGCGCGCTGCTGGGCCTGGACATCCGGATCGTGGCGCCGCGCGCGCTGTGGCCGGACGAGGACGTTCGCAAGGCCGCGCAGGCGCTCGCGGAGACCAGCGGCGCCCGGATCACCCTCACCGAGGACGTCGCCGAGGGTGTGGCCGGGGCCGACTTCCTCTACACCGACGTCTGGGTCTCGATGGGCGAGCCCAAGGAGGTCTGGGCCGAGCGGATCGCGCTGCTCAAGCCGTACCAGGTGTCGATGGAGACCGTGCGCGCCACCGGCAACCCCCACGTGAAGTTCCTGCACTGCCTGCCGGCCTTCCACGACCTGGGCACGGTGGTCGGCCGGCAGCTGTTCGAGGAGACCGGCATGGCCGAGCTGGAGTGCACCGACGAGCTGTTCGAGTCGACGCACTCGGTGGTCTTCGACCAGGCCGAGAACCGCCTGCACACCATCAAGGCGGTCCTGGTCGCCACCCTCGGCGGCTGACGGCGGCCGCTACCGCGCCCCGTCCGCGCCCTCCAGGTTCACACAGGCGGCCCGGTCGGCCGCGCCGTGTGCCCCGGCCGGCTCGCCCGCGTGCAGCACCAGCGAGCGGGCCTCGCCCGCCCGGGGCCGCCAGGCCACCGCGGCGGAGGCACCGCCCCCGCCCCGCCCGTCGGTGCGCAGGGTGAGCCGCAGCTCGTTGCGCTCGTTGGCGTACGCGGGGTCGGTGGACGGGCTGACCGGGTCCACCACGTCCTGGTAGTGCGGGCCGGACGCGGCCGGGTCGGCCCCGCATGCCCGGGTGTGCAGGTGCACCGGGAACGCGTGGTCGGCGGCCACCCCGGCCACGGTCACGGTCAGGACGGTCCGCCCGGGCAGCGAGCGGTCCACCACCACCCGGACGTGCGAGCCGTACGGCACCAGGTCCGGCGCGTGGCTGACGGCGGCCGGCGGGACGAACGCGGTGGCCGGGTCGAAGTCGGCCTCGGTGACCGCGAACGGGGCCGCGAACGGGCCGGCGGCGGGCGCCAGCAGGGCGAACGGGAGCAGCGCGGCGGCGAGCGGAGCGGGCATCGGCGAACCTCTTCGTGTGGGGGCCGGGAGGCCGGACGCCCCGTTCAACGGCGCGCACCGCCCCCCGGACACGCCCCCGCACCCGCCCGCGCCACCCGCCCGTGCTACCCGTCGGCCCGCCGGATCCCCCGGATCTCGCAGCGCGGTCCGCTGGCCCGCATCAGCCGAAGGTCGGCCGTGACCAGCGGCGCCCCGAACCGCTCCGCCACCGCCACGTAGGCGGCGTCGTCCGGGGTGAGGTTGTCCTTCAGCTCCCAGATCCGCCCGAGCAGCGGTTCGACCGGGACCTTCCGGATCGCCAGCCCGGGCAGTTCGGCGGCGAGTTCGCCGACCCGTTCGGCGGTGAGCTCGCGCGCGAGGTAGAGGCCGCGCAGCGACTGCATCACCTCGATGACGACGTGCTCGGGCGCCACCCACTCGCCGCCCGCGGCCAGCTCGGCACGCGCCGCGTTCCCGCGCTCGCCCTCGTCGGCCAGCGCCAGCACCAGCGCGGACGCGTCCACCACGATCACCGTCGGCCCCCTGTCATTCCCGGCGTGTCACTCCGGGGTCACCGTACCGGGGCGGGGTCGCCGGTCGCCGGGTCGGCCGGAACGTAGACCGTGGTGTAGCGCGGAGTGGAGAGCGGCTCCGGCTGGAACGGCTGGACGGCCTGCTCGGCCTGCTGCGCAGTCCCGGGGGTGATCCAGTCCTGGAAGCCGGCGGTCATCGCGAGGGCCTTGAGCTGGTCGAGGCTGAGCGGCAGCCCGCTGCGGGTCAGCGTGTAGCCGGAGGCGCCGGCCACCTTCGCCGCATTGGTGACACGGACCCGTACCTGGGTGTGGTCGGCGCGCAGGAGGTCGACGGTGCGGACGAGGCGGTCGCCCTCGGCCTGCTCGGTGACGAGCAGGAGACCGCCGTCGGGAAGCACGGCGTCGGAACAGTGCTGGAGCTGATTGACGAAGTTGGCCATGCCGCAGCTGAAGTCGTACGCGACGTGGCTCCGGGCCCTGGCCTGGTCGGTGCTGTCGCCGTAGTAGTTGTCGCCGCCGATGTTGCCGCTGACCGCGACGGTGATGGTGGCAGGACCGGTGCCGTCGTCGTAGGAAAGGGTGCCGCGACTGCGCACGCCGGGGTCTGCCGGACTGGGCCCGAAGTTCTCCGCGCTGGGCCGGCCGGGCTCGGGCCAGGGGTCGGCGCCGAAGGAGAGGTCGTTCCAGACGGCGACCGTGGAGCTGCCGGAGTAGCCGGAGGTGGTGCCGCCCGGCGGCAGGGCCTGGATGAGGGCCTGGAGGGCGGCGTGGCCGGTCAGGGCGACCTTGCCGGCGTTGGCCCCGGTGCCCGGAACCTGCTGCTCGTGCCCGGTCGATGACGCGGCCCGGATCCGGTCGTCCGCCGCGGACCCGTCGCCGGGCTGCAGGGCGACCGCGCCGCCGGTCGCCAGCACGGCGACGGCCGCGACCGCGCCGGTGACGGCGGTGCGACGCCGGCGCCGGATGCGCCGCCCCTGCGCGGCGGCGCCGGCGACCAGCGGGCCGAGGTCGGCCCCGACGCCGCCCACCGCCTGCGTGAAGGTGGCGGACAGCCCTCGGCCGTCGGCGGCGGTGTCGTTCAGTTCGTCCATGGTGGTTCCTCGGTTCCTTCCGAAAGAGTGGGACGAGCAGGTCCGTGCGAGGCGTCAGGACGCGGTGAGCTGCTCCGCGGCCTGCGGCCCGAGCACGCCGCGCAGCCGCCCGAGGGCCCGCAGCGCCTGGCTGCGCACCGCTCCGGGGCTGACGCCGAGTTCGGCGGCGGTCTCCTCGACGCTGCGGTCCTCCCAGTAGCGCAGGACCAGGACGGCCCGGTCCCGGCGGGGGAGTTCGGCGAGCGCGGCGAGCAGGGTGACCCGCAGGGCCGGGTCGCCGGCCGCCGGGGCGGTGCTGCCGGGCGGCTCCGGCAGGTCGCCGAAGGCGGGCCGTTCGCCGCTGCGCCGCAGCCGCCGGTGGGAGAGGTAGGTGCGGACGAGCACGCCGCGGGCGTAGGCGTCCTGGCTGTCGGCGCGGCGGACCTTGGGCCAGGCGGCGTAGAGCTTGGCGAGGGTCGTCTGGGTGAGGTCCTCGGCGAGGTGCCAGTCCCCGCAGAGCAGCAGGGCGGTGCGGAAGAGGTGCTGTCCGCGGGCGTGGGCGAAGGCCTCGAACTCGGTGTTCTCCCCGGCCCGTCGTGTCTTCCCGATCACGCTGTTCCCCGCCCCTCCGCGTCCGCGGGGCGGTGTCCGTCCGCCCCCTGCGCCCGGATAGACGCGTGAGCCCGGGGGCCGCGTTACGGAAGGGTTCGGCGGGGGTTCGGCGCGGATGGGCCCGGTGGGGGCAGGCTGGGGGTGGTGCCGACGTGGCGGACGTCGCGGCATGCACTATGGTTTATCTCGACATCGAGATAACTCCGCCTTACGATATATCTCGACATCAAGATACTTGCCGAGAGGCGCTCACCGGCGGTGCGGGCAAGGTCAGCCTAAGTAAGGGTGACCTTACCACCGTGGCGGCCGGATACCGCACGAAGCACCTAGAAGGAGTCAGTCGTGTCCGCGAACAGCTTCGACGCCCGCAGCTCGCTGCAGGTGGGCGACGAGTCGTACGAGATCTTCAAGCTCTCCGCCGTCGAGGGGTCCGAGCGGCTGCCCTACAGCCTCAAGGTGCTGCTGGAGAACCTGCTCCGCACCGAGGACGGCGCCAACATCACCGCCGACCACATCCGTGCCCTCGGTGACTGGGACGCCGACGCCCAGCCGAGCCAGGAGATCCAGTTCACGCCGGCCCGCGTGATCATGCAGGACTTCACCGGCGTGCCGTGCGTCGTCGACCTCGCCACCATGCGCGAGGCCGTCAAGGAGCTGGGCGGCGACCCGGCCAAGATCAACCCGCTGGCCCCGGCCGAGCTGGTCATCGACCACTCCGTCATCGCCGACAAGTTCGGCACCCCGGACGCCTTCGTCCAGAACGTCGAGATCGAGTACGGCCGCAACAAGGAGCGCTACCAGTTCCTGCGCTGGGGCCAGACCGCGTTCGACGAGTTCAAGGTCGTCCCGCCGGGCACCGGCATCGTCCACCAGGTGAACATCGAGCACCTGGCCCGCACCGTCATGGTCCGCGGCGGCCAGGCGTACCCGGACACCTGCGTCGGCACCGACTCGCACACCACCATGGTCAACGGCCTGGGCGTGCTGGGCTGGGGCGTCGGCGGCATCGAGGCCGAGGCCGCCATGCTCGGCCAGCCGGTCTCCATGCTGATCCCGCGCGTCGTCGGCTTCAAGCTGACCGGCGAGCTGCCGGCCGGCACCACCGCCACCGACCTGGTGCTCACCATCACCGAGATGCTGCGCAAGCACGGTGTGGTCGGCAAGTTCGTCGAGTTCTACGGCGACGGCATCGGCGCCATCCCGCTGGCCAACCGCGCCACCATCGGCAACATGTCGCCGGAGTTCGGCTCGACCTGCGCGATCTTCCCGATCGACGCCGAGACCATCAACTACCTGAAGCTCACCGGCCGCGACGAGCAGCAGCTCGCCCTGGTCGAGGCGTACGCCAAGGAGCAGGGCCTCTGGCACGACCCGTCGGTCGAGCCGGTCTACTCCGAGTACCTGGAGCTGGACGTCTCCACCGTCGTCCCGTCGATCTCCGGCCCGAAGCGCCCGCAGGACCGCGTGGTCCTGGCCGAGGCCGCCGAGCGCTTCGCCGAGGCGCTGCCGACCTACTCCGCCGAGGCCTCCAAGCCGACCGCCGTCACCGCCCCCGGCGGCGCGTCCTACGAGATCGACAACGGCGCGGTCGTGATCGCCTCGATCACCTCCTGCACCAACACCTCCAACCCCTCCGTCATGCTGGGCGCCGCCCTGCTGGCGAAGAAGGCCGTGGAGAAGGGCCTGACGGTCAAGCCCTGGGTCAAGACCACCCTGGCGCCCGGCTCCAAGGTCGTCATGGACTACTACGAGAAGGCCGGCCTCCTCCCGTACATGGAGAAGCTGGGCTTCAACCTGGTCGGCTACGGCTGCGTCACCTGCATCGGCAACTCGGGCCCGCTGCCCGAGGAGGTCTCGGCCGCGGTCAACGAGTCCGACCTGGCCGTCGTCTCGGTGCTCTCCGGCAACCGCAACTTCGAGGGCCGGATCAACCCCGACGTCAAGATGAACTACCTGGCCTCCCCGCCGCTGGTGGTCGCCTACGCCCTCGCCGGCAACATGAACGTCGACATCACCAAGGACGCCCTGGGCCAGGACGCCGACGGCAACGACGTCTTCCTCGCCGACATCTGGCCGTCCGAGCAGGAGGTCGCCGACACCGTCGCCGGCTCCATCGACGAGGCCATGTTCGACAAGGGCTACCAGGACGTCTTCGCCGGCGACCACCGCTGGCAGTCGCTCCCGGTCCCGACCGGCAACACCTTCGAGTGGGACGCCGAGTCCACCTACGTCCGCAAGCCCCCGTACTTCGAGGGCATGGCCAAGACCCCGAGCCCGGTGACCGACATCGCCGGCGCCCGCGTCCTGGCCAAGCTGGGCGACTCGGTCACCACCGACCACATCTCCCCGGCCGGCAACATCAAGCCGGGCACCCCGGCGGCGCAGTACCTGACCGCCAACGGTGTCGAGAAGCGCGACTTCAACTCCTACGGCTCGCGCCGCGGCAACCACGAGGTCATGATCCGCGGCACCTTCGCCAACATCCGCCTGCGCAACCAGATCGCGCCGGGCACCGAGGGCGGCTACACCCGCGACTTCACCCAGGCCGACGGCCCGGTGTCGTTCATCTACGACGCCTCGCAGAACTACCAGGCCGCCGGCACCCCGCTGGTCGTCCTGGCCGGCAAGGAGTACGGCTCCGGCTCGTCCCGCGACTGGGCCGCCAAGGGCACCGCGCTGCTCGGCGTCAAGGCCGTCATCGCCGAGTCCTACGAGCGCATCCACCGCTCGAACCTGATCGGCATGGGCGTCCTGCCCCTGCAGTTCCCGGAGGGCGAGAACGCCGACTCCCTCGGCCTGACCGGCGAGGAGACCTTCTCCTTCACCGGCGTGACCGAGCTCAACGAGGGCCGTACCCCGGCGACCGTCAAGGTCAAGGCGGTCGGCGCGGACGGCACCGCCAAGGAGTTCGACGCGGTCGTGCGCATCGACACCCCCGGTGAGGCGGACTACTACCGCAACGGCGGCATCCTGCAGTACGTGCTGCGCAGCCTGATCAACGGCTGAGTACCGCGCTGAGCGCCGAGGAGGCCGGACCGCACCTGCGGTCCGGCCTCCTCCGTCGTTCCCGGCGCTTCGCCCGCCGGCCGCCCCGGCTTTGCCGGCCTTTTGCATAGTGCGCCGACCCGGCCGGTCCTCTTGTGCGGTGCGGGGGCTATGGACTAAACCTCTTTCCCAGCTGGTCCAGACCAATTGACGCTGCTTCAGAGAATAGGTCCGGTATGCCCATTCGCCGCCCCGCCCTGCTCGCCGCCGCCACCGTCGCCGCGCTGCTCGCCTCCACCGCCGCCACCGCCACGGCCCATGCCGCCGACGGCGCCAAGGGCCCCAAGCTCAAGGGCCAGCGGGTCGGCTACTTCACCCAGTGGGGCGCCGACAGCTCCGCCAAGCGCGTCCAGGAGACCGGCCAGGCCGGGCGGCTCACCGTGATCAACTACGCCTTCGGCAACGTCTCCGCCGAGGGCACCTGCTTCGAGAGCAACGAGTCCGGCCAGGGCGACGCCTACAACGACTACCAGCGCGCCTTCTCCGCCGCCGACTCGGTGGACGGCGTCGCCGACGCCCCGGGCCAGGCACTGAAGGGCCACTTCAACCAGCTGCGCAAGCTCAAGGCGCAGAACCCGCAGCTCAAGGTCGTCATCTCGCTGGGCGGCTGGAGCTGGTCCAAGTACTTCTCGGACGCCGCCGCCAGTGACGAGGCCCGCAAGAAGTTCGTCTCCTCCTGCATCGACCTCTACATGAAGGGCGACGTGCCGCGGCTGGCCGACTCCCCGGAGGGCGGCGCCGGCGCGGCCGCGGGCGTCTTCGACGGCATCGACGTCGACTGGGAGTACCCGGGCGGCGGCGGTGACGCGGGCAACGTGGTCCGCCCCGAGGACGGCCGCAACTTCACCCTGCTGATGGCCGAGTTCCGCAAGCAGCTGGACGGGCTGGCCGCCGAGCGCGCCGAGGCCGCGGGCAGGGGCAAGGGCAAGAAGCCCGAGCACTACCTGCTGACCGCCGCCGTCGCCGCCAACGAGACCGTCGCCGACCGGCTGGAGCTGCCCCAGCTGTCGGCCTCCGTCGACTGGCTCAACCTCATGACCTACGACCTGCACGGGCCGTGGGAGGGCAAGGGCCCGGCCAACCACCAGGCCCCGCTCTACTCCGACCCCACCGACCCGGACGCCCGCCAGCGCAGCGCCGACAAGGCCGTCGACCACTACGCCCAGCGCGGCCTGCCCTCCCAGCAGACCGTCCTCGGCGCGCCGTTCTACGGCCACGGCTGGACCGGCGTGCCGGCCGGCAGCCGCGGGGGCCTCTACCAGAAGGCCACCGGCACCGTGCCGGACCTCTCCTACAAGGAGATCAACGCGCTGCCCGGCACCACCTACCTGGACCGCGACCACGGCGCGTCCTGGAAGTACGACGGCAACACCTTCTACAGCTTCGACTCGGCCGAGGTGCTCACCGCGAAGGCCCGCTACGCCCGCTGGAACGACCTGGCCGGTGTGATGGTCTGGTCGCTGGACGGCGACGACGCGCAGGGCAGCGGGATCGCCGCCCTGGACAAGGGCCTGCGCGGCAAGTGAGCCGGCGCTGACCGCCCGCTGAGAACGGGAGGGCCCGCCGCGACGCGCGTCGCGGCGGGCCCTCCCGTCGGTCGGCTCAGACCCGGTCGCAGGCCTGCGCCCGCAGGGCGCGGGCCAGGTCGTCCCGGCGCTCCAGCACCAGCCTGCGCAGCGCGGGCGCCGCGTCCGGGTGCCCGGCCAGCCAGCCGTCCGCCTCGGCCAGGGTGGCCTCGTCCACCTGCGCCTGCGGGAAGAAGCCGCCGACGATGCGCATCGCGATCTCGATCGTCCGCTCGGCCCAGACCCGCTCCAGCAGCTTGAAGTAGGGCCCGGCGTACAGGGCGGTCAGGTCGCGGTGCCCGGGCACCGCGAAGCCGGCGATGTTGGCCTCGACCAGCGCGTTGGGCAGCTCGTCGGAGTCGATCACGGCGGACCAGGCGGCGGCCTTGGCCTCCGGGGTGGGGCGGGCGGCCAGGCACTGGGTGTGCTGGCGGCGGCCTCCGGCGGTGTTGTCGGCGGCGAGCTCCCCGGCCAGCTCCTCCTCGCCGGCCTGGCCGGCCGCGGCCAGCGCCAGCCACAGCGACCAGCGCAGCTCCTGGTCGACCTCCAGGCCGTCGATCCGGGCGGTGCCGGCCAGCAGGCCGCGGACCAGGCCGAGGTGCTCGGAGCCGTTCGCGGTCTGCGCCAGGAAGCGGGCCCAGGCCAGCTGGTGGTCGCCGCCGGGGGCGGCGGCGCGCAGCTCGTGCAGCGCGCCGTCGGCGAGCAGCCGGCCGCCCTCGCCGCGCCAGGCCGGGTCGGCGTAGAGGTCGACGGCGCCCTTGGCCTGGGTGTGCAGCGACTGCAGGACACCGATGTTGGCCTCCTGGCCGGCGAACCGCAGCACCAGCGCGACGTAGTCGCGGGCCGGCATCAGGGCGTCCCGGGTGAGGTTCCAGACGGCGGACCAGGCGAGCGCGCGGGCCAGGTCGTCCTTGATGTCGCCGAGGCCGGTGCGCAGGGTCTCCAGCGACTCCTCGTCGAAGCGGATCTTGCAGTAGGTCAGGTCGTCGTCGTTGAGCAGGACGAGCGCGGGCCGGGCGAGGCCGACGGCCTCGGCGACGGCGGTGCGGGCGCCGGTGACGTCCAGTTCGAAGCGCGCGGTGCGCACCAGCGCGCCGTCGTCGTCCCGGTCGTAGAGGCCGACCGCGATCCGGTGCGGGCGCAGCACCTCGCCGTCCTGGAGGACGGCGAGCTCGGTGATCCGGCCCTCGGCGTCGGCGGTGAGCTGCGGGGTGAGGGTGTTGACGCCGGCGGTCTGCAGCCAGGCGGCGGCCCAGGACTCGAGGTCGCGGCCGCTGGTCTCCTCCAGGATGTCCAGCAGGTCGGCGAGTTCGGTGTTGCCGAAGGCGTGCCGCTGGAAGTAGCGGCGGGCGCCCTCGAAGAAGGCCTCGGCCCCGGCGTAGGCCACCAGCTGCTTGAGCACCGAGGCGCCCTTGGCGTAGGTGATGCCGTCGAAGTTGAGCTTGGCGTCCTCGAGGTCGCGGATGTCCGCGGTGATCGGGTGGGTGGTGGGGAACTGGTCCTGCCGGTAGGCCCAGGCCTTGCGCTGGTTGGCGAAGGTGACCCAGGCCGACTGGTAGCGGGTGCCGGCGCCGACCAGGCCGTAGGAGCCCATGAAGTCGGCGAAGGACTCCTTCAGCCACAGGTCGTCCCACCAGCGCATGGTGACCAGGTCGCCGAACCACATGTGCGCCATCTCGTGCAGGACGACGTTGGCGCGGCCCTCGTAGGCGGCGTCGGTGACCTTCGAGCGGAAGACGAACTCCTCGCGGAAGGTGACGCAGCCGGGGTTCTCCATGGCGCCGATGTTGTACTCGGGGACGAACGCCTGGTCGTACTTGCCGAAGGGGTACGGGTAGGCGAACCGCTCGTGGAAGAAGTCGAGTCCGAGCTTGGTGACGCCGAGGATCTCGTCGGCGTCGAAGTACGGGGCGAGCGAGCGGCGGCACATCGCGGAGAGCGGGATGTCCAGCACGGTGCCGTCGTCGAGGGTGCGGCTGTAGTGGTCGCGGGCGACGTGGTAGGGACCGGCGACGACGGCGGTGAGGTACGTGGAGATCGGCTGCGTCGGCGCGAACTCCCAGGTGCGGGCGCCGTCCTCGGCGGTGACGGCCTGGTGCGGCGCGTTGGACCAGACGTCCCAGGCGGCCGGCGCGCTGACGGTGAAGGTGAAGGGGGCCTTCAGGTCGGGCTGTTCGAAGGTGGCGAAGACCCGGCGGGCGTCGGCGGGCTCGTAGTGGGTGTAGAGGTAGGTCTCGCCGTCGGCGGGGTCGGTGAAGCGGTGCAGGCCCTCGCCGGTGCGGCTGTAGGCGCAGTCGGCCTCGACGGTGAGTACGTTCTCGGCGGCGAGGCCGTCGACGTGCACCCGGGCGCCGTCGTAGGCGGCGGCCGGGTCGAGGGCGCGGCCGTTGAGGGTGACGGCGCGCACGGCGGGGGCGAGCAGGTCGACGAAGGTCGACGCGCCCGGCTCGGCGCAGCGGAAGGCGATGGTGGTGGTGGAACGGAAGGTGGCGGCCGCGGGGTCGGGGGCCGAGGTCACGTCCAGCCGGACGCGGTAGGCGTCCACGGTGAGGATGCTGGCCCGCTGCTGGGCTTCGTCGCGGCTCAGGTTCTTGCCCGGCACGGCGGTACTCCTTTGTCCGGCTCGCACGGTGGTGCGGTCTTCGCTGGTGCGGTGGTGCGGCGCGCTGTGGTGCTGCGGGGGCATCCTTTCACGCCCCCCGCGCCGGTACCATTGCACAACTCGGACGGGTGGGCCGGAATCAGCGGCCCGGGCCGGGCGTTGCCGCTCTGGGGGACGGGGCCGCTGTGCCCCTACGGCTCCCGACACGCATCTTCCCGGACGATTCTCGAAGGACGACAGCCGTGACGACTTCCGCTGGTGCCGCCGGCGCCGCCGAGCGCAAGACCGCCGACTTCTGGTTCGACCCGGCCTGTCCGTGGGCCTGGATGACGTCCCGCTGGCTGATCGAGGTCCAGCAACTGCGCCCGGTGGACGTGAACTGGCACGTGATGAGCCTGTCGGTGCTCAACGAGGACCGGGACCTGCCGCCGCAGTACCGGGAGCTGCTGGACAACGCCTGGGGCGCGGTGCGGGTCTGCATCGCGGCCGCGAAGCAGCACGGCGACGAGGTGCTGGGCCGGCTCTACACCGAGCTGGGCACCCGCTTCCACAACCAGGGCCTGCCGCAGAACCGGGAGACGATCGAGGCGGCGCTGGTCGCGGCCGGGCTGCCGGTGGAGCTGGCGGAGGCGGTCGGCACCGACGCGCACGACGAGGCGCTGCGCCTGTCGCACAAGGCGGGCATCACCCTGGTCGGCGAGGACGTCGGCACCCCGGTGATCGCGGTCGAGGGCGCGGACGGCGGGCGGGTCGCGTTCTTCGGCCCGGTGGTGACGCCGATCCCGCGCGGCGAGGCCGCGGCCCGGCTGTGGGACGGCACCCTGCTGGTGGCCTCGACGCCGGGCTTCTACGAGATCAAGCGGACCCGCACCGCGAGCCCGTCCTTCGAGTAGCCGCGGGACGCACGAGCAGGGGCCCGGTACCGCGCGGTACCGGGCCCCTCCTCGTCTCCCCGTCAGCCGCGGGCGGCGTCCCGGCGCTGCTTGAGCAGCCCGGCGGCGCTGAGCAGCACGACCAGCACCCCGGCCGCGTACAGCTGCTGCCGGTTGCCCTCGGTGGTGGTCATCAGGGCGAGGATGCCGGCGACGGCGGCCATCGCGATCCAGGTCAGGTACGGGAAGCCCCACATCCGCACGGTGAGCAGTTCGGGCGCCTCGCGCTCCAGGCGGCGGCGCATCCGCAGCTGGACGACGCAGATGAACAGCCAGACGACCAGGATGGCGACGCCGGTGGTGTTCATCAGCCAGGTGAAGACGGTGGCGGGCCAGAACTTGGCGGCCAGGACGGCGGCGAAGCCGAACAGGCAGGAGGCGAGCACGGCGCGCCGGGGGACGCCGCCGGACACCTTGGCGAGGGCGCGCGGGCCCTGGCCGCGGCCGACCAGCGAGTAGGCCATCCGGGAGGCGCCGTAGATGTTGGCGTTCATCGCGGACAGCAGCGCTATCAGGACGACGAACTGCATGATCGTCCCGGCGCCGGGCACCCCGAGGTGGCGCAGCACGGTGACGTAGGGGCCGTCGGCGACGACCGCCGGGTCCTTCCAGGAGACCAGGGTGACGACCAGCGCCATCGAGCCGATGTAGAAGACCGCGATCCGCCAGACGGCGGTGCGCACGGCGTTGGCGACGTTGCGCCGGGGGTCCTTGGACTCGGCGGCGGCGATGGTGACGGTCTCCAGGCCGCCGTAGGCGAAGACGGAGGCGAGCAGGCCGACGATCAGTCCGCTGACGCCGGTGGGCAGGAAGCCGCCCTGGCCGGTGAGGTTGGCGGTGCCGGGGGCGCCGGGGCCGAGCACGCCGGCGACGCCGAGGCCGCCCAGCACCAGGAAGGCGATGATCGCGGCGACCTTGACGGCGGCGAACCAGAACTCGAACTCGCCGAAGTTCTTCACCGCGGTGAGGTTGCTGGCGCAGAAGAACACCATGAACAGGGCGACCCAGATCCAGGCGGAGACGCCGGGGATCCAGCCGTTGACGATCTTTCCGGCGGCGGTGGCCTCGGCGGCGACGCCGCAGCAGAGCATCACCCAGTACATCCAGCCGGCGGTGATCCCGGCCCAGGGGCCGAGCTCCTTCTCGGCGTGCACGGAGAAGGAGCCGGAGGCCGGGCGGGCCGCGGACATCTCGCCGAGCATCCGCATGATCAGCATGACCAGCAGGCCGGAGAGCACGAAGGCCAGGATGATGGCGGGTCCGGCCGCGGCGATGCCCGCGCCGGAGCCGACGAACAGGCCGGCGCCGATGACGCCGCCGAGCGCGATCATCGAGAGGTGGCGCTGCTTGAGCCCGTGCGAGAGCTGCTGGCCGGCGGCCGGGGAATCGGGTGCGCTGGTCCCGGGCGGCGCGGTGGTCGCGGAGGTGGGGGCCATGGGGGGTGGATCCAGACTGTTCGACATGCGGTGCGAGCTGTCCAATATCCGGTGACGCGGCTGTGCATGCCAAGAATGTCCGGTCCGGGATCAGCATGCGGACCCCATGGTGACAGTCCGGGCGCTCGCGATCACGCTCCGTCGCCCCGGTGGGTCGGGACCCGACAAGGAGGGCGGCCGGGGCTTTGTCCGGATCCCTGACGGTGTTCGGCGTGATCGCCGCGTAGGTTCGGAGTGATCACCCACTCGATCCGCTGATCCTTCGATCGTCCGGATCCCGCCGTGCCGAGGAGAAGCCCGATGGCCACCGCCAGCACCCCCGTTCCGAGCCGCGCCGTTCTGGCCGACCTGCTGCCCGCCGCCGGCAGCCGGCTCGGCACCCAGGCCCGCGACCTCGCCCTGGTCGCCGGCGGCGCCGCGCTCACCGGCCTGGCCGCCCAGCTGTCGGTGAACGTCCCCGGCTCCCCGGTGCCGGTCACCGGCCAGACCTTCGCCGCCCTGCTGGTCGGCACCGCGCTCGGCACCCGCCGCGGCGTCGCCTCGCTCGGCCTCTACCTGCTGGCCGGCATGGCGGGCGTGCCGTGGTTCGCCGAGGGCGCCTCCGGCTGGTCGATGCCCTCGCTCGGCTACGCGATCGGCTTCGTGCTGGCCGCCGGCCTGGTCGGCGCGCTGGCCCGGCGCGGCGCCGACCGCTCGCCGGCCCGCACCGCCGTCGCGATGGTCCTCGGCAGCCTCGCCATCTACGCGGTCGGCGTGCCCTACCTCGCGTTCGCCCTCGACGTCCCGCTGGCACGCGCCGCCGAGCTCGGCCTCTACCCGTACCTGGTCGGCGACGCCCTGAAGGCCGCCCTCGCGGCCGGCGCCCTCCCGCTGGCCTGGAAGCTCCTCGGCCGCCGCTGAGAGCGGCCGGTCCCGCCGGACGCGTCGCCCCCTGCGGAGCCCGGGTCCGCGCGCATGCCACACTCATGGGCATGCGCGTGTACCTGGGCTCCGACCATGCCGGATACGAACTGAAGAACCACCTCGTGGAGTGGCTCAAGGAGGCCGGCCACGAGCCGGTCGACTGCGGGCCGCACATCTACGACGCCCTCGACGACTACCCGCCGTTCTGCCTGCGCGCCGCCGAGCGCACCGCCTCCGACCCGCAGTCGCTGGGCATCGTGATCGGCGGTTCGGGCAACGGCGAGGCGATCGCCGCCAACAAGGTCAAGGGCGTCCGTGCGGCGCTGGCCTGGAGCGAGCAGACCGCCGCGCTCGGCCGCGAGCACAACAACGCCAACGTGATCTCCATCGGCGGGCGGATGCACACCGAGGACGAGGCCACCAGGTTCGTCGAGGTCTTCCTCAACACCCCGTACAGCGGCGACGAGCGGCACACCCGCCGGATCGACATGCTCAGCGTGTACGAGACCACCGGCGAGCTCCCGCCGATCCCGGCCCACCACCCGCAGCAGGAGGGCTGACCCCTCCCGCCCGTCCCGCCCCCTCCCGGCGGCCGGACGGCGGCTGGGAGCCCGCTGGGAGACCACTCGAAGACCGCTGTGTGATCGGCCACAGCGCGCGCACCGGCGCGCCCCGCGCGCGACCGCCCGCGCGACGGAGCGCGCCGTCCGGGCGGTTCGTACGCCCTGTGCCCGTACGCCTCCTGACGCTCCGGCCGCAGCCCTGCGCAATCGGCCGAAACCCGCTGACGCGCCCGCGCCACCCCGCCCCCGCCCCCGCCCGGCCCGTCGACGCCGGGCGGGGGCGCTGGATATGGTCGGTCCTCATGGCTGGCAGAGCGCCGGGCACACCGCCCCAGACGACTGCGACGAGGCCCGGCGCCGCCCCGGCGTCCGACCCCGTGACGGCCCGGTTGCGCAAGAGGCTCCGCCGGGTCCGCCGAAGGCTGCGCACCGCCGCTGTGGACTGGTTCCGCGGCGGCGCCGCCGACTGGCCGGTGCTCTGCGCGCTCTCCCTGCTGGTCCCGCTGCTGATCCTGCTCAACGTCTGGTGGCCCGCCTGGGCCCCGCCCACCGCGCTGGTCCTGCCGATCCTGGCGGCGGCCCTGCTGCTGCGCCCCGGTTCGCTGGTGGTGCTCTACGCGCTGGCCGCGCTCGGCCTGTCCGCCGAGTCGGTCATCCACACCGGCCAGCGGGTGGCCAGCGACCACCCCGAGGCCTACACCTACGGGGTCACCCCCGGCGCCGCCCTGGTGGTCGGCGCGGCCGGGGTCGGCGGCCTGCTGCTGGCCCAGTTCCGCAGCCGGGTCGGCGTGCCCTGGTGGGGCGGCTCGACGATGCTCTTCGACCTGCGCGAGCGGCTGCGGGTGCAGAGCCGGGTGCCCCGGCTGCCGGACGGCTGGCACGCCGACATGGCGCTGCGCCCGGCCGGCGGGCAGTCCTTCTCGGGCGACTTCGTGGTCGCCGACCGCACCGGCCCCGGCCGGCGGGTGCTGGAGGTGGTCCTCGCGGACGTCTCCGGCAAGGGCATGGACGCCGGCTCGCGGGCGCTGCTGCTCTCCGGCGCGTTCGGCGGGCTGCTCGGCTCGCTGCCCGCGCACGACTTCCTGCCCGCCGCCAACGGCTACCTGCTGCGGCAGTCCTGGGAGGAGGGCTTCGCGACCGCCGTGCACCTGGTGCTGGACCTGGACACCGGCGAGTACGAGCTGCTCTCGGCCGGGCACCTGCCCGGGATGCAGCGGCTGGCGGGCGCCGGCCGCTGGGAGGTCAAGGAGGCGCTGGAGGGCCCGGCGCTCGGCATCTACGACGGCGCCAAGTTCGAGGGCGTGCGGGGGCGGCTGAACCGCGGCGACGTCCTGATGCTGTGCACCGACGGCATGGTCGAGGCGCCCGGCCGGGACCTCTCGGAGGGAATGGACCGGCTGATGGGCGAGGCGGACCGGCTGGTGCCGGGCGGCGGCCCGGGAGCCGTCGGCGGCGCGGCGTCCCGGCTGATCGAGACGGTCGCCCGGGACATCAACGACGACCGCGCGGTCCTGCTGTTCTGGCGCGACTGAGCGGCGCGGAACGGGGGCTCCGGGCCCCCTCGCGCGGGCGGCGCGGCGGCATGTGCCAACGGCAGCTGCTTGTCAAGCCCCGGAGCTGATCTTCAGCCAATTCCGTCACCCCGCGAGCAGAGCGGACCTGCCGGTTCCGGTCCGCCCCGCCGGACGTTTCCCGGCCGCTCAGCGGCGCCCCGCCGACGATTCGTCAGGATGTCTCGGCTATCGTCTCGGTCGGCGGAAACTCGTCTCGCATCGCAGGATATCGGCGTTCGACCGACTGTCAGACCTTTACGCAATCGGCACGGTCGACCACACTGAGTCCGGGCGGGACTGTTCAGGATTCGGGGGATGGGGGGCGTCACATGCGGCACGACGGACACCGTGCGGTCGTAGCGTGCGGCCTTCCCTCCGGCCTCGACGTGCCGGACGATCTGCCGTTCCGCCTCGGGACCGTCGGACAGGCCGGGGTCCGGCTTCACAGGGGCCGTCAGCCGGTGGCGCCCCGCTATGAAACGAGGAAGTGAGTCCGGGTGGCACTCTCCGTCTCCGCGCTGGTCCTGTTCGGCATCATCTGCTTCATCTTCATCCGCCAGAAGCAGCTGAAGCCCGGGCACTTCATCCTGGCCGCCCTGTTCGGCTTCATGCTCAACCAGAGCACCGCCGCCCAGCCGATCCAGGACTTCCTGAACGAGATCGCCAAGTCCATCTCCAACAT
>NZ_JBHVIV010000113.1:0-23443 GCF_042799475.1 Kitasatospora sp. NPDC057692
TCGCCGACACCCTCCTCACCAGCCTCACCCCCGAACAACTGGCAGACGTGCTGCGCCCCAAGGTCGACGCCGCCTGGAACCTCCACGAACTGACCGAAGACCTGGACCTGTCCGCGTTCGTCCTCTTCTCCTCCATCACCGGCATCATCGGCAACGCCGGACAGGCCAACTACGCCGCCGCCAACACCTACCTCGACGCCCTCGCCCACCACCGCCACACCCACAACCTCCCCGCCACCTCCCTCGCCTGGGGACTCTGGGGCGGCGACACCAGCGGCATGGCCGACGAACTCTCCCACACCGACCTCGCCCGCATCGCCCGCTCCGGCATCGCCCCCCTCACCACCCTCCAAGGACTCCACCTCTTCGACACCGCCCTCACCACCAACCACCCCGCCCTCGCCCCCGTCCACCTCGACCTCACCAACCTGGACGACAACGCCTCGCCCGTCCTGCACGGCCTGGCCCCGGCCCGGCGCCGGCGTCCGTCGGCGGGGGCGGCGGCCGGCGGCGCCAGGGCCGCGAGCACGGGCGCGGGCGGGACGCCCCTCAGCGCCCGGCTCACCGGTCTCGGCGAGGAGGAGCAGCGGCGGATCGTCTTCGATCTCGTGGGCCAGTGCGTGGGCACGGTGCTGGGGCACTCGAACGCCGGTGGCCTGGACCTCGACCGAGGCTTCCTCGACATGGGCTTCGACTCGCTCACCGCGGTCGAACTGCGCAACCTGCTGATCAGCACCACCGGGCTGCGGCTGGGCGCGACGCTGGTGTTCGACCACCCGACTCCCGCCGCCCTGGCGTCCTACCTGCTGGCGCAGGCGGTCCCGGATCCGGCCGACGCGCTGCTGGCTGAACTCGACCGGTTCGAGGCGGCCTTCGCGCAGAAGCAGTCCGCGGACGAGGTCCGCGCGGGGCTCTCGGTGCGGTTGCAGGCGCTGCTCGCGTCGCTGAACGGCACCGGGGCCGGGGACGGCGTCCTCGACCAGATCGGCAGCGCGTCCGACGACGAGATCTTCGCCTTCATCGACAACGAACTCGGCGCCGGCTGACCGTCACCGACCGGCCGTCCGGGTGCCGGGCGGGGGCCCCGCGCCCGCCCGCACCCGGCGCACACCATGGAAGAGAGAGGCCATCAGATGGCAGAACTGACGATCGACAGCAGCCTCTGGCTGCGGCCCCTGCGGCCGGCGCCCGGCCCGGCGGACGCCCGGGTCCGGCTCCTGTGCTTTCCGCACGCGGGCGGCTCGGCCAGCTTCTTCCGGCCGCTGGCGGGCCGGTTCGACGCCGACGTCGACGTGCTGGCGGTCCAGTACCCGGGTCGCCAGGACCGCCGGGCGGAACCGGCCCTGGAGGACATCGGCCTCCTTGCGGACCGGATCCACGAGGCCTTCCGTCCGCCGGAGGGGCTGCCCTACGCCTTCTTCGGGCACAGCCTGGGGGCGGTCGTGGCCTTCGAGGTGGCGCGGAGGCTGGAGCGCGACGGGGAGCGCACGCCGGTGGTGCTCTTCGCCTCCGCGCGCCGGGCGCCCTCCCGGGCCGGCGGCGAGCAGGTCCACCTCCTCGACGACGACCAGGTCGTCGCCGAGATCCAGGCCCTCAGCGGCACGTCCGCCGACCTCCTCCTGGACGACGAATTGGTGCGCATGGTCCTCCCGGCCATCCGCAGCGACTACCGCGCGATCGAGACCTACCGCCTGGCACCCGACGCGACTCCCCTCCGCACCCCGATCGTCGCCCTGATCGGCGGCTCCGACCCCCGGGTCGACGTCGAGGAGAGCGCCGCGTGGAGCGAGCACACCTCGGCCGGCTTCGACCTCCAGGTCTTCCCGGGCGGCCACTTCTACCTCTCGGACCGGCCGACCGAGACCGCCGTGGCCACCGCCGTCACCACCCACCTGCGGTCCCGCCTCTGACGGCGGCCGCCGGGAGGCAGCCGGCCGAAGCGGCGCGCACAGCCGCTTCGGCCGGGGCGCTAGCCCACCGGACCGTCCGGGCTGCGGGCGGGACGGAGAGTGGTGACGACCGGCCAGATCAGGGTGTAGAGCAGGACTTTGGTGAGCGGGTTGAGCCAGACCAGCAGCGGCGCGCCCCGGTCGATGCCGCCGACCAGCGCCACCAGGCCGAAGATCAGGCCGACGCTGATCGCGTAGGCGAGCAGGAAGCGGAACCAGCCCGCCCAGGCGTCCGTGACGGCGGCCCGCCCGTACAGCTTCACCGGCGGGGGCGGCGGGGCCTCGGCGTAGCGGCGGGCGAACCGGGCGTCGGCCCAGCGGACCGTCCGGTGCCCGTAGACCACCGTGATGCCGAGGTAGGCCGCCGAGAGGCCGTGCCAGAGCGTCGGTTCGACGCCGTCACGGATGCTCAGCACGGTGGCCGCCAGCAGCACCACGTCGACCAGTGGGACGCAGAACAGCAGTGCGCCGCCCAGCCGGGGGCGGCCGAACGCGTAGCGCGCGGCCAGTCCGGCGGCCAGCAGGACCCAGAAGAGCACGTCGCAGGCGAGGATGAGCGTGAGCACGGCACGGCCCCCTTCGTCGTGACCCGTCCAACACTCATTGTGCCCACCGGGGGTGGCGGCGATACCGGTCCGCACGGCCGCTGTCCAGCCGCCACCCGGCCGTTCGGCTGCGGACCCCACAGCCGCCCCGCCCCGCCCGAGAACCGTCCGCACCGTCCGGCGCGGACGGCCGACCGCGCCGGACGGCCACCGCGCAGGTCGCGGTCAGCCCTCCCCCTCCCCCACCATGGCGTCGAGGACGCGCCGGTGCACCGGCTTCAGAGCGAGGACGAGCGCGACGAGGATCGCGTCCAGGATCAGCACGGAGGCCAGCGGCGGCAGCCACCGGGCCGCGACGGCGGCGACGGCGCAGGCCAGGCAGGCCAGCAGCCGGACGCCCCAGGCCTGCCCGGTGGAGGTGTAGTACCACCAGGCCTGGGTGATCACGTAGAGGATCGTTCCGCCGAACAGCAGCAGGCTGAGCGTGGCGCTGCCGTGGCCGGTGGGGTGGCCGATGGCGAGTTCGGCGCCGACGGCGAAGGTGACCAGGCCGGCGAGCGTGGGGTACTGGCCGCTCACGGCGTGCCGGACCGGCAGCAGGCGGTCGGCCGCGGTCGCGACGTGCCGGGCCAGGATGTCCTCGCCGCCCCGGAAGTAGCTCGCGCACAGGCACACCAGGGCGACGAACACCCCGAGGCCGGTGGTCACGGTGGGGGCGTCGACCGGGGCGGCGGAGATCGCCGTTCCGATGGTCAGGACGGTCTCGCCGAGCTGCAGGATGATGAACAGCCGGATCCGTTCCACCATGTGGTCGGCGTCGAACGCGAGGTCGCGCGAGCTGAGGACGCTCCCGGGCAGCGGGTGCGCCAGCCACACACCGATCATGTCGACCGCGGCGGCGACGGCCCACCAGGCCAGCCGCGGCCCGGAGCCGACGGCCGCCCCGGCGATCCAGAGCGGGACGGAGACGGCCGCCCAGGCGGTCACCCTGCGGTAGTGCCGGCGCAGGACGGCCGTCGGGGCGGTCGCGGCAGCCGTGACGTCGGTCAGGAGCAGGACGGCGACCAGCGGGACGACGAAGGCCCACGACCGGTCGGCGAACGCGTGCGGGACCTGGGCGTTCATGAACAGCCCCAGGCCCATCACCGCCAGGACCAGCCACCGCGTCCGGGGCAGCTCCACGTCCAGGAAGGTGGCGTCGAAGCTGGTCAGGGCCCAGCAGCTGAGCACCGCGACCAGCATCACCGCCGTCTCGGCCGCCCCGCGCCAGGACAGCTCCTCGTGCAGGTGCTCCGCGAGCTGGCCGATGGCGAAGACGAAGACCAGGTCGAAGAAGAGCTCCAGCGGGGCGACGCTCCGGCGCTGGACGGCGAACGGCGCGCAGGTCACGTCGCCCCGCCCCCTCGGGGCGCGTGGTGGCTCGGCATGGGCTCACGATCCGACGGCCCCGGGCACCGCGCAACGCGGGGTCCCGCCGCGCGACGCGGGATCCCGCCCGAACCGCCCGGGTGGGCTAACCCCCCGCGCACCTCCGCCCTCCGGTGGCAATCCTGGATCCGGCTGCCCGAGCGCCCGCCGGGCACCCTCGGCACTTCGAGAGAGGAGCAGCCGTCATGGAGGCGATGGAGGCGTCCGCACAGATCGGCGTGACGGGGCTCGCGGTGATGGGCCGCAACCTCGCCCGGAACCTCGCCCGCAACGGCTACACGGTCGCGGTGCACAACCGCACGCTGGGGCGGACCCGGGCGCTGGTCGAGGAGTTCGGCCACGAGGGCGCGTTCGTCCCGGCGCACTCGCCGCAGGAGCTGGTGGCCGCGCTGGAACGGCCCCGCCGGATCCTGATCATGGTGAAGGCCGGGCAGCCGACCGACGAGGTCATCGAGGAGTTCGCGCCGCTGCTGGACGCGGGCGACATGATCATCGACGGCGGCAACGCGCACTTCGCCGACACCCGCCGCCGCGAGCGGGCGCTGCGCGAACGCGGCCTCCACTTCGTCGGGACCGGCGTCTCCGGCGGCGAGGAGGGCGCGCTGCACGGCCCCTCGGTCATGCCCGGCGGCTCCCCCGAGTCCTACGCCGTGCTCGGCCCCATGCTGGAGCGGATCAGCGCCCACGTGGACGGCGAGCCGTGCTGCACCCATATCGGCACCGACGGGGCCGGCCACTTCGTGAAGATGGTGCACAACGGCATCGAGTACGCCGACATGCAGCTCATCGCCGAGGCCTACCAACTGCTGCGGGAGGTCGGCGGGTACAGCCCGGCCGAGATCGCCGAGGTCTTCCGCACCTGGAACGAGGGGCGGCTCGACTCCTACCTGATCGAGATCACCGCCGAGGTGCTCTCCCACGCCGACGCCGCCACCGGCCGGCCCTTCGTCGACGTCGTCCGGGACGCCGCCGAGCAGAAGGGCACGGGCCGCTGGACCGTGCAGACCGCGCTCGACCTCGGCTCCCCGGTCACCGCCATCGCCCAGGCCACCTTCGCCCGGGTCGCCTCCTCCCGGTCCGAGCTGCGGGCGGTCTACCGGCCCCTGTCGGCACGCAGCCCGGAGGTGATCCCGCACGAGCTCGGGCACGGCGTCCTCGACGTCGAGCGGGCCCTCTACGCCTCGAAGGTCATCGCCTACGACCAGGGGTGGACCATGATCCGCGACGCGGCGGCCGAGTACGGCTGGGACATCGACCTCGGGGCGGTGGCGAAGATCTGGCGCGGCGGCTGCATCATCCGGGCCGCGTTCCTCGACCGGATCCGCACCGCCCACGCCGCCGACCCGGGCCTGGTCAGCCTCCTCGCCGAGGAGCGGTTCGCGGCGGAGATCGCCGACGCCCTGCCGTCCTGGCGCTCGGTCGTGGCCACCGCCGCCCTCCGCGGGATCCCGGTGCCGGCGTTCTCGGCCGCGCTCGCGTACTACGACACGCTGCGCGGCGAGCACCTGCCCGCCGCGCTGATCCAGGGGCAGCGCGACTTCTTCGGCGCCCACACCTACCACCGCACCGACCGCGAGGGCAGCTACCACACGCGCTGGGCCGAGCCCGGGCGCCCGGAGGTCCGCACGGACACCGGGACGGCGTAGCCGCTCCGCCTTTCCCCCACCCACGAGAGGTGCCCCCGATGCAGATCGATCTCAGCGGACGTACCGCGCTGGTCACCGGTTCGACGGCGGGAATCGGCGCGGCGGCCGCGCAGTCGCTGGCCGCCGCCGGCGCCGACGTCGTGGTCAACGGCCGCAACGCCGACCGCGTCGCCGAGACGGCGAAGCGGATCGGCGGCCGCGGCATCGCCGCCGACGTCGGCACGGCCGCGGGCACCGCCGAGCTGGTCCGGCAGCTGCCCGACGTCGACATCCTGGTCAACAACACCGGCATCTTCGAGACCAAGCCCGTCTTCGAGATCCCCGACGAGGACTGGCTGCGGTTCTACGAGGTCAACGTGCTCTCCGGGGTGCGGCTGGCGCGCCACTACGCGCCGCGGATGGTCGCGCGCGGCTGGGGCCGGGTGATCTTCGTCAGCAGCGAGGCGGGCGTCCAGACCCCGCCCGACATGGTGCAGTACGGGATGACCAAGACCGCGCAGCTGGCCGTCTCCCGCGGCATGGCCCAGGAGGTCGCCGGCAGCGGGGTCACGGTGAACTGCGTGCTCCCCGGGCCCACGATGAGCGACGGCGTGCTGGCCATGTTCGACGAGCTCTACCCCGGCCTCGACGCCGCCGAGCAGGAGCGGCGCTACCTGGCCGAGAACCGGGCGGCCGCCTCCCTGCTCCGGCGCCTGATCCGCCCGCACGAGGTCGCCAGCATGATCACCTACGTGGCCTCCGAGCAGTCCTCGGCGACCACCGGCCGGGCACTCGGCGTCGACGGCGGTCTCCTGCCCACCATCCTCCCCTGACCGGGCACCTCGGGGACCGTCGGCGCCACCCCTTGCATTACCCGGCGCATGCAACTATTGTCTTCACATGTAAGGCGCTTCTGCATCCGTCCAGGCGCCCCACCCCCGGCCCTGCCGAGCGCCGCCGCGCGCCCCCTGCCGCGGCTCCGCCCGCAGTGCCGCCCTTCCCCCGAGGCGTCCGACCGTCCGTCCACGCCCCGGCCCCGCGTCCGGAACACCGTCATGTCCCGGCAGCACCGATCGAAAAGGCACCGTCATGTCCCTGAAGAACATCCTCCCCGGCAACCTCGGCTTCGGCACCGCCCCGCTCGGCAACATGTTCCGCGCGATCCCCGACGAGGAGGCCGCCGCCACCGTCGAGGCCGCCTGGGACCAGGGCGTGCGCTACTACGACACCGCCCCCTTCTACGGCGCCGGCCTCGCCGAGGAGCGCCTGGGCGAGATCCTGGCCGCCAAGCCCCGCGACGAGTACGTCCTCTCCACCAAGGTCGGCCGCGTCATCCTCGACGAGAAGGAGGAGGGCGCCCGCGACCTCGGCGAGAAGGGCGGCCTCTTCGAGCACGGCAACCCCAACAAGATCGTCCACGAGTGGACCGCCGCGGCCACCGAGCGCTCCATCGAGGACAGCCTCAAGCGCCTGCGCACCGACCGCCTCGACATCGTCTGGGTCCACGACATCGCCCAGGACTTCCACGGCGACGCCTGGTTGCAGAAGTTCGAGGAGGCCCGCACCGGCGCCTTCCGCGTCCTGTCCCGCCTGCGCGACGAGGGCGTCATCAAGGCCTGGGGCCTGGGCGTCAACAAGACCGAGCCGATCGAGATGACCCTCGCCCTCGACGAGCCGCAGCCCGACGGCTTCCTGCTGGCCGGCCGCTACACCCTCCTCGACCACGAGCACGCCCTCCAGCGGCTGCTGCCGCTGGCGCAGGAGCAGAACGTCGACATGGTCGTCGGCGGCCCCTACAGCTCCGGCGTCCTCGCCGGCGGCACCCACTTCGAATACCAGCCCGCCCCGCCCGCCATCCTGGAGAAGGTCGCCAAGCTGAAGGACCTCACCGCCCGCCACGGCGTCTCCATCAAGGCCGCCGCCCTCCAGTTCTCCCTCGCCCACCCCGCCTCCGCCGCCGTCATCCCCGGCGCCACCCGGCCCAGCCGCATCGCCGAGGACATCACCGCCCTCAACGAGGACATCCCCACCGCCTTCTGGACCGATCTGCGCACCACCGGCCTCGTCAGCCCCGCCGCCCCCCTGCCCCACGGCGCCTGAGCACCCACACCCCCACACCCCCACACCCGCCCCACCCCGCCACCGGCACCGAGAAGGACCAGACGTGGAAACCCGCACGACTCCGCTGTCACACCGCGCACACGCGACCGACGAGGAGCGCACCACCGCACCGGCAGGTCCGGGCACGTGGGCGGCCGCCGTCCTGGTCTGCCTCGCCGCCGGTGCCGGCCCGCTCATCGGCTTCTGGAGCTTCGCGCGCTGACGCCCGGAGAACCGTCACGCGCGAACGGCCGCGGCCCGGTCCGGGACACCCGTCCCGGACCGGGCCGCGGCCGTGCTCCCGACTGTGCGGAGTTCGCGCCGTTCAGCTGAGCTGCAGCAGGTTCCAGCTCTGGTTCGCCGTGTTCCACGCCTCGTCGGTGGTGATGCAGTCCCACTGCTGCAGGCGGGCCTGCTGACCGGGCGTCCCGGACCCGGCCTCCGAGTCCAGGCACCGTCCGGTGGCCCGGTTCTTCAGGATCATGGTCGTGGGGAAGCACATACAGGTGTGCCCCACCCACGCGGTGGTCCACTCGGCCGGTGCGTAGCCGGCGTCGCAGTACGGGTACTGGAGGATTCCGGTGCCGTTCGAGTAGGTCCCCGAGCGCCAGTCGAGCATCAGGCACTGGCCGGAGTGCCGGGCCTTGATCCGGAAGTACCCGTTCCCGCTGTCGAGCAGCTCGAACTCCTGGGAGGCGCTGGCGTTGTTCGGCCACAGGAAGACACCGGTGTACGCGGCGGTCGACGCCCACATGACGTCGGCGCGCAGCCCGGTCCGGACGTTCACGATCTCGTAGCGGGTGGGCTCCGCCGCCTGGGCGGGTGTGGAGCCGAACGCCGCGAACACGGCGAACGCCAGGGCCGCCACCAGGGCCGCCGGAGCGAGCCGGGACCGGCCGGGCCGTCGGGGCAGGGATATCCGCATGCTGTTTCCCTCCGCGGGTCTCGATGCCCGAGCCGATCGGCCCGGACAGCCCCCCACCCTGGGGCCGCGGCCTGTGCACCGACCTTGCGGCCGTCTTGCGGCCCAGCCAGCATGGGGGCCGGGACGTTTCGCATGCGCTGTTGATCACATGGGGGGTACATGTGGACTTCCGGCCGGTCGGCTTCCAGCTGTCGGGCGAGATCGAGGTGCGGTCGGCGGGCCGACTCCTCGACGTCGGGACGCCACGGCAGCAGGTGGTCCTGGCCGCGCTGCTCGTCGACGCCCGAAGACCGATCACGATCGAGGCCCTCGTCGACCGGGTCTGGGGCCACGCCCCGCCCGCCAACCCCCGGCCCGTGCTGTACGCGCACCTGAGCCGGATCCGGGGGCTGCTGCGACAGACGGCCGCCCCCGACGGCGGCACCGCGGCGCGGATCGAGCGCCGCCACGCCGGCTACGTCCTGGACGTCGACCCCGACCTGGTGGATCTCCACCGTTTCCGCCGACTGGTCGAACAGGCCCACGACCGACAGCACGACGACGAGGCCCGGTCCGCGACCCTCGCCGAGGCACTGCACCTGTGGCGCGGCGAGCCCCTGGCCGGCCTCTCGGGCGACTGGGCCGCGCAGATCCGGGCGAGCTGGCACCAACGACGCCTGGACGCGGCGGTGCGGTGGGCCCGGACGGAACTCCGACTCGGCCGCCCCACCGCGGTCATCTCCACCGTGCCCGACCTCACCACCGAGTACCCGCTGGCCGAACCCCTGGAGCACGTCCTGATCCAGGCCCTGCACGCGGCCGGGCGGGAAGCGGAGGCCCTCGACCGCTACGGCACCGTCCGACGACGACTGGCCGAGGAACTGGGCGCCGGCCCCGGCCGGGAGCTCCGGACCCTCTACCGGACCGTCCTGATCGGCGATCCGCCCCCGAAAGCCGCCGTCCCCCGCCCTCCCCGGCAACCCCGGCCCGCGCCTCCCCCGCCCGCCGACCCCACCACGGCATCGAACCCCAAGCGCGTGAGCACGCCCCACCGACGCGCCCTCCTGACCCTCCTGGCCGCCGTACTCCTCCCCGCGGCGGCATCGGCCCACGTCCTCGGGCGTGCCACCTGCGACCGGCCCGAGACCGACGACCCCTCACCCGCCCCGGTCGAACGCGCACAGGAACTCTTCGCCGCCGCAGAGGCCCTCGACCGGGAGAACAACCCGCAGGACGCCCGAACGACCACCGCGGACGCGACACAGCTCTGGGCGGACCTCATCACCCTCGACCCCGACCGCAACGCCCCACCCCTCGCCCCCACCGTCCTCCAGGCACTCGCCAGGTCCGGCGTGGACTTCAGCGTCCCCCGCCCCGCCCTCCTCAGCTGGCTCGCCAACCCCCTCCACACCCCCTACCCGGCGATCTCCCAGGCGATCCTCCTCCACGGCTGGCGCTTCACCGCCCCCGTCTTCCTCGACGCCATCGTCTGGAACTACGAACACACCCCCGACCACCCCTCCCCCCGCACCCTCCCCGAGGTCCACACCCCCACCCTGAAGGCCGCCATCCTGGAACACACCCGTACCCGCCACGGCACCCACCCGACCGACTTCGACCAGCTCCTCCCACCCTGACCGCCCACCGCCCGCCCCACCCACTCCGTCTCGGTTCGCTGTGCCGGTCGCGGGAAGGGCCGTGACCCGAGCCCGTCCCACCGCGTCGCTCCTGCTCGGATCGACCTGGCCGTCACACGGCGACCCTGCGTCGCGCTTCCAGAAGGACATGACGGTACGTCATCGTGAAGTGCCCGGCGGTGGGCCGGTCAGGTGGGGGTGGGGAGATGGGGGCGGACGTGGGTGGCGGCTTCGGGGCCGTAGGTGGTGGCGAGGCGGCTGAGGAAGGTTTCGGGCTGGAAGTCGTACTCCTGGGTGCCGACGGATTCCAGGGCCAGGGTGGCGAGCAGGCAGCCGACTTCGGCGGCGGCCCGTAGGGAGAGGCCCCAGGTGTCCGCGGCGAGGACGCCGGCGCGGAAGGCGTCGCCGACGCCCGTCGGGTCGGCGCGGCGCAGTTCGCGGGGCGGGCGGACGTCGATGGGCGGGTGGCCCTGGCGTTCGATCCGGACGCCGTCCGCGCCCAGGGTGGTGAACTAGCTGCCGACGCGCTTGAGCAGGTCGTCCTCGGTGAGGCCGGTGCGCCGCAGCAGCAGGCTCCGTTCGTAGGCGTTGGTGAAGAGCAGGGCCGCGCCGTCCACCAGGGCGAGGGCCTGTTCGCCGGTGAGGCGGGCGAGTTGCTGGGAGGGGTCGGCGGCGAACGGGATGCCGGCGCTGCGGGCCTCCTCGGTGCGGCGCAGCATCGCGCCGGGGTCGTCGGGGCCGATCAGCACGATCCGGGCCGGGCCGGTGCGGGCCAGGACCTCGTGCAGGTCGATGTCGGCGGCCCGGCTCATCGCGCCGGGGTAGAAGGAGGCGATCTGGTTCTGGTCCTGGTCGGTGGTGCACAGGAAGCGGGCGGTGAACAGTTCGGGGTCGGTGAGCACGCCCCGGGTGTCGACGCCGTTGGCGCGCAGCCAGGTGTCGTACTCGGTGTGGTCGGCGCCGACCGCCCCGACCAGCACGGGCCGCAGTCCGAGCCGGCCCAGCCCGAGCGCGATGTTGGCGCCGACGCCGCCACGCCGGATCTCCAGGCCGTCGACCAGGAAGGAGAGCGAGACGCGGTCCAGTTCCCCGGGCAGGAGCTGTTCGGCGATGCGGCCGGGGAAGGTCATCAGGTGGTCGGTGGCGATGGAGCCGCTGACCACCACGGCGCCGTGTTCAGACACCGGCGGCCGCCTTGAGTTCCTGGACGCGGTCGGTGCGCTCCCAGGTGAAGTCCGGCAGCTCGCGGCCGAAGTGCCCGTACGCGGCGGTCTGCGCGTAGATCGGCCGCAGCAGGTCCAGGTCCCGGATGATCGCGGCCGGCCGCAGGTCGAAGACCTCCACCACGGCCTCCTGGATCTTCAGCACGTCCACCGTCTCCGTGCCGAAGGTCTCCACGAACAGGCCCACCGGCTCGGCCTTCCCGATCGCGTACGCCACCTGCACCTCGGCCCGCCGCGCCAGACCCGCCGCCACGATGTTCTTCGCCACCCACCGCATCGCGTACGCCGCCGAACGGTCCACCTTCGACGGGTCCTTGCCCGAGAACGCCCCGCCCCCGTGCCGTGCGAAACCGCCGTACGTGTCGATGATGATCTTCCGGCCCGTCAGACCCGCGTCGCCCATCGGACCACCGATCTCGAACCGGCCGGTCGGGTTCACCAGCAGCCGGTGCTCCGAGGCGTCGATGGCGAATTCGGCCAGTACGGGTTCTACCACGTGCTCGCGGATGTCGGGGGTGAGCAGCGACTCCAGATCGATGTCGCCGGCGTGCTGCGAGGAGACCACCACGGTGTCCAGGCGGACGGCCCGGTCCCCGTCGTACTCGACGGTGACCTGGGTCTTCCCGTCCGGCCGCAGGTACGGGATCGTCCCGTTCTTGCGGACCTCCGACAGCCGGCGGGCCAGCCGGTGCGCCAGCGTGATCGGCAGCGGCATCAGCTCCGGCGTCTCGTCCGAGGCGTACCCGAACATCAGCCCCTGGTCGCCCGCCCCCTGCCGGTCCAGGTCGTCCCCGTCCTGGCCGTCGCCGGTGCCCCCGACCCGGGCCTCGTACGCGGTGTCCACACCCTGCGCGATGTCCGGCGATTGCGCGCCGATCGACACCGACACACCGCAGGACGCCCCGTCGAAGCCCTTCTTCGAGGAGTCGTAGCCGATCTCCAGGATCTTCTCCCGCACCAGCTGCGCGATCGGCGCGTACGCCTTCGTGGTGACCTCGCCGGCGATGTGCACCAGGCCGGTGGTGATCAGCGTCTCGACCGCGACCCGGGACTTCGGGTCCTCCTTGAGCAGGGCGTCGAGAATGGTGTCGCTGATCTGGTCAGCGATCTTGTCCGGGTGTCCCTCGGTGACGGACTCGGAGGTGAACAGGCGCTTGGCCATCTGGTTCTCCCTGAGGTCGTGGCGGGTCATGGCAGTTCGTGGCGCTTCACAGCGGACCGCGGCGGTGCCCGGCGGCACACAGCGGTTCATGGCACTTGACGGCACTCGACAGCACTTGACGGCATGTCACGGCGGCAATCCGGACGGGCCCGCGGCTACCAGCCCCGCTGTCGGGCGGCCGGCACCCCGGGCGAGCGGAGCAGCGCGACGAGTTCCCGCCGCCGGGCCCGGTCCTGGTCGGTCTCGGTGGACAGGTCGAGCTGGACGATGTCCACCCCGGCCGCCCGCAGCTGGTTGATCCGGCGGGCGACGGTGGCGGGCGAGCCCGCGTACGTGGCGGCGAAGGAGCGGCGGACGTAGGCGGCCACCTGCTCGCCCGGCCGTTCCTCGGCGGCCCGGCCCCGCTCGCGGTCGCGGTCCAGGGCGACGGCCTGGGCGAACCGGTGGCCGTCCGGGCCGGCGGTGAGCCGCAGTGCCTCCCGGCGCAGTTCGCGGACCTTGTCCCGGGCGGCCTCGTCGGTGTCGGCCAGCACCAGGGTGAGGTGCCGCCAGATCCGCACCACCCGCCCGAACCCGGCTGCCGCCGCCCGGACTTCGGCTATCCGGCGGCGGGTGTCGGGCAGCGGAAGGGCGGGTATGGCGTACACCTCGGCATGCTGGGCCGCCAGCCGTACGCCCTGCGGGGAGGAGCCCCCGAAGGAGAGCAGTTCGCCGCGCGGCTCGGGCCGCAGCCCGGGGCGGGCGCCCTGGACGCGGTAGAACTCGCCGCTGTGGTCGAACTCCTCCTCCGCCGTCAGTGAGCGGCGCAGCAGGGTGAGGTACTCGTCGGCGCGCCGGTAGCGGTCCTGCTTGCCGAGCAGGTCGCCGTCCCTGGCGACGTCGAGGTCGCTGGAGCCGACGATCACATGGGCCGCCGCCCGGCCGCCCGACAGCCGGTCCAGGGTGGCCAGTTGGCGGGCGGCGACGGTGGGTGCGGTGGTGCCGACGCGGTGGGCGACGGCGATCCGCAGCCGGCTGGTGGCGGCCAGCGCCCAGGTGGCCACCAGCCACGGGTCCGGCCAGGAGCTGGACTGCACCACGAGGGCGCTGTCCAGCCCGTCCTCCTCGTTCTCGCGGGCCGTCCGGGCGACGTGCCCGGGGTCGGCGGCGCGCTCCGGCAGGTCCGGGGCGAAGCGCAGCGCCTGCCGCTCGCGCGGTGTCCGGCCGTGCACGGGGGCGGCTCTCACGCCGCCCCGGATCTCCAACTCCATTGCCCTGCCTTCGCATTCGTTCGTTCACGGGGGGTACGCGCCCTGCCCGGGCCCCTGCCGGGTCGCACCTGGACAGGGGCCGGGTGCCATGGACCGGGCGCGCTGCCCGGCGGCGCTACCCGGCGGCCGGGCCGAGCCGCGCCAGGGTGTCCAGCAGCCGGGACCGGCTGACGAACACCTCGGGCGGCAGCGACACGTACAGCTGGATGGTGGTGACGCCGGGCCGGTGGTACCGCAGGATGCGCTCCCGGCACTCCTCGGGCGAGCCGGAGACGAACAGGCCGTCGACCACCTCGTCCGGCAGCGCCCGCTGCGAGCCCTCCGGGTCGCCGGCCGCCCAGCGCTCGTGGGCCTCCTTCAGCAGTTCGCCGTGGCCCAGCCACTCGTGGAACTTGCGGTAGGGCTCGCGATTGAGGATCCAGGCCAGGAACGGCCGGGAGGCCCGGTGCGCGTAGTCGGCGTCCTCGGTGGGGCAGACGAACACCTTGACCACCAGTTCCTTGCCCGGCGGCTGCGGCCCGACGGCGTCCAGCACCTTGGGCACGTCCTCGGGGAAGAGCAGGTTGGTGATCGCGCCGTCGCCCTCGTTGAAGCCGAGCTTCAGCATGCCGGGGCGCAGCGCGCCCAGGATCACCTTGACCGGTTCGACGGGCGGGTGCGGCAGCCGGTAGCCGGTGATCGAGAAGGTGTCGAAGTCCCCGGCGATGTGCTCGCCGCGCAGTGCCCGGGTGAGGAAGCGCAGCACGTCCCGGGTGCGCTTGAACGGTTCGTCGAAGGGGATGCCGTTGATGTCGGTGACGTGCGCCGGCACGGAGGCTCCGATTCCCAGCAGCAGTCGGCCGGGAGCGAGTTGGGCCAGGGTGGCGGCGGTCTGGGCGAGCACGGCGGGGCCCCTGGTGTGCACCGGGACGATGCCGGTGCCGATCCGCAGCGACGGGGACCAGGCGGCGGTGGCGGCCAGCGGGGTGAAGGCGTCGGTGCCGCCGCCCTCGGCGCTCCAGACGTCGGTGTACCCGAGTTCCGGCAGCCGTTCGACGATGAAGCGGTGCCGGTCGATGGTCAGGCCGGGCAGTGGGAGGGTGATGCCCCACTTCGGCGGCTCGGCGCGGCGGTCGGGTGCGTGCGGGGTGGTCATCGAGCGGCCTTCTCTCGTACGGGGGTCACTTCTTGCCGACCCAGACGGTGGTCAGGTCGATGAACCAGGACTGCGGCTGCACCAGGCCCTGCACCTTGGGCGAGAGGGCGCGCGGGTTGCGGTCGTTGACCACGAACAGCCAGGGCGCGTCGGCGGTCACCAGGGAGAGCGCCTGCCGGTAGTCGGCCTGCCGCTTGGCCTGGTCGGGCTGGGCGGAGGCGGACTTCAGCAGTTCGTCGACCTTGGGGTTGCTGTAGTGGCCCGTCCAGAACGGGCTCTTGGAACCGACGAACAGCGGCAGCAGCGCCTCGGACTGGAACAGTGTGGTGGACTGCGCGATGGCGTCCGAGCCGAGCGCGACCTGGCCCTTGGCCTCGGCGCCGATCAGCGTGGACCAGTCGGTGGTGCGCAGTTCGGCCTTGATGCCGACGGCTGCCAGGTCGCGCTGGATGGCCTCGGCGATCGGCACGGGCAGCAGGTTGCCGGAGCCGCCGGTGGGCACCGTGACGGAGGTGCTGAAGCCGTCGGCCACCCCCGCCTCGGCGAGCAGCGCCTTGGCCTTGGCCGGGTCGTAGCCGTAGGCGTCGCCGGCCGGGTCGTAGGCGAAGGTGGCGCGCGGGGCGGCCTGGAGGGCCGGGTCGGCGGTGCCGCGCAGCAGCTTCTCGGCGATGGCCTGCCGGTTGACGGCGAAGTTGGCGGCCTTGCGCACCCGGGGGTCGTTCCAGGGCGCCTTGGAGGTGTCGAGGATCCAGTACCAGATGTGGTCGTAGCTGTTGGTGGCGATCCGGACGCCGTCCCGCTGGAGGCTCTCGATGTCGTCGGGGTTGGGGTACTCGATCCAGTTGACCCCGCCGGAGCGCAGTGCGGCGGTGCGGGCGGCGGCGTCCGGCAGCGGCTTGACGATCAGCCGGTCCAGTTTGGGCGCGCCGCGCCAGTAGGACTTGTTGGCGGTCAGTTCGATCTGCTGGCCCTCGGTGAGCGAGACGAAGGAGAACGGGCCGGTGCCGACGGGCTGCTTGGCGAAGTCCTTGGAGCCGGTCTTCCGCACCGCGGTGGGGCTGGCGATCAGGACGTGCGCCAGGTCCTCGGGGAAATGGCCGTTGGGGTCCTTGGTGACCAGTTCGACGTGGTCGGCGTCGAGCTTGCGGTAGGTGGTGATGGAGCCCGCGTACTCCTCGGCGGCGGCGCCGATCGCGTCGGTGTAGTACTCGCTCTGCTTGTTGAGGTAGCGGTCCAGGTTGAACAGCACGGCGTCGGCGTCGAAGGGGGTGCCGTCCTGGAAGGTGACGCCCTTGCGCAGCGTGAAGGTCCAGGTGCGGGAGTCCTCGGCGACCTTCCAGGACTCGGCGAGCGCGCCGGTGACGGCCGGCGGGCGGTCGGTGGCGGACAGGTCGTAGCGGGTCAGGCCCTCGTAGATCTGGAAGCTGACCAGCCGCTTGCCCTCGAAGCCGGCCCCGCCGATCACGGTGTCGGGGTTGGGCAGCTTGCCGGTGGCGCCGACCACCAGGGTGCCGCCCCGACCCTCGCCGCCGACGGCCGGGGACGCCGCCTCCTCGCCGCAGCCCGCGGCGGCGAGCAGCACGACGGCGGCGGCCGGCAGCGCGCCGGCTCTGGGGCTGATGCGGGCGGGGCGGTGGTGCGTCATGGCTGTTCCTTGTCACTGGTCGGGTCGGCGGTACGGGGACGGGGAAGGGCGGCGGAGGGGCGGCGGAGGGGCGGCCGCGGGGCGCGCGGTCGGGGGCCGGAAGGGCGGCGACGGGGCGGCGGGACGTGCGGTGGTGGACGGGCTCAGTGGCGGGCGCCCTGGACGACGGGCGCCGGCCCGCACTCGGCGGCCGCCAGCAGGGCCCGGGTGTACGGGTGGGCGGGGGCCGACCACAGGGTGTCGGCGGTGCCCTCCTCGACCACCCGACCGTGCCTCAGCACCAGCACCCGGTGCGCGATCCGGCGGACCACCGCCAGGTCGTGCGAGATGAACAGGTAGGCCAGGCCGGTGCGTTGCTGGAGTCCGGCGAGCAGGCCCAGCAGGCGTTCCTGCACCGCGGGGTCCAGGGCGGAGGTCGGCTCGTCGCAGACCACCAGGTCCGGCCGGGTGGCCAGGGCCCGGGCCACGGCCACCCGCTGGAGCTGACCACCGGACAGCTCCCGGGGGTAGCGCGCGGCCAGCTCGGCGCCCAGGCCGACCTGCCCGAACAGCTCCGCCACGGCGGCGGGCCGCTCCCGGCGCGGGGTGCCGTGCAGGCGCAGCGCGGTGGCCACCGCCTCGCCGGCCCGCAGCGCGGGGTTGAGGGAGCCGCGCGGGTGCTGCGGTACGAACTGGAGCCGGGCACGGACGGGTCGGGCCCGCCGCCCGCGCAGCCCGTACGGGTCCTGTCCGGCGAACCGGACGGTGCCCTCGTCGGGGGCGAGCAGGCCCAGGGCGAGCCGGGCCAGCGTGGACTTGCCGGAGCCGGACTCGCCGACCAGGCCGACCGTCTCGCCGGGTGCCACCCGCAGGCTGACGCCGTCGAGGGCGAGGGTGCCCCGGCGGAAGCCCTTGCGGACCCCGGTGATCTCCAGCAGCGGCGTGCCGGCGGACTCGGCGTTCATCGACGGCCTCCCGGTTCGGCGGCCGCCAGGCCATCGGCAGCATCGGCGGCGGCATCGGCATCGGCATCGGCATCGGCATCGGCGGCAGGGTCGGCATCGCCATCGGCGGCGGTGCCGGGACTCGCGCCGAGCACCTGCTCGATCGGCCCGGTGCCCAAGATCCGGCCGGCCCGCAGCACGGCCACCCGGCCGCCGATCCGGCGGGCCGCCGTCAGGTCGTGGGTGACCAGCAGCAGGGCGATGCCGCGCCGGCGGCGCAGTTCGTCGAAGAGGTCGAGGACGCGTCCCCGCACCAGCGCGTCCAGGGCGGTGGTGGGCTCGTCCGCGATCAGCAGCTCGGGGCCGCAGCAGACCGCGATGGCGATGGCCGCGCGCTGGCGCAGCCCGCCGGAGAGTTCGTGCGGGTAGGCGCGGGCGACGCGCTCCGGCTCCGCCACCCCGGCCTCGGCGAGCAGGGCGGGCACGGCCTCCCGGGCGGCCCGGCGGCCGTCGGCCCGGCGGTGGCGCAGCAGGACTTCGGCGAGCTGCGGGCCGATCCGGCGCAGCGGGTCCAGCGAGCCGGTCGGGTCCTGCGGGACGTAGCCGATCCGGGCGCCGCGCACCCGGGACCAGCCCCGGGCGTCCAGGGCCCGCAGGTCGGTGCCGGAGAGCGTCACCGAGCCGCTGACCCGGGCCCCGCGCCCGGGCAGGCCGAGCACCGTACGGGCGGCGGTGGTCTTGCCGCTGCCGGACTCGCCCAGCAGGACCAGCGCCTCGCCCGCGTCGACGGAGAAGGAGACCCCGTCCACCGCCCGGACTCCGCCGGGGTACTCCACGGCCAGTCCGGCCACGTCCAGGACACTCATCGGCCCGCCTCCGGAAGGTGTGCTCCGCTGTCGCCGATCCGTCGGCGCAGCCGCTCGCCGAGGGTGTTGAAGACCACCGAGACCAGCAGGATCACCAGGGCCGGCTGCACCGCCACCCACGGGTGGGTGAACAGGCTGGGGCGCAGCTCGTCGAGCATCGCGCCCCACTCGGCGGTGGGCGGCGCCACGCCCAGGCCCAGGAAGGACAGCCCGGCCGCGTACACCACGGACAGGCCGACCAGCGAGGCCGCGTACACCAGCACCACCGGTGCGACCACCGGCACCACCTGGCGCACCGCCAGGTCCAGCCCGCCGGCCCCGCTGACCCGGGCGGCCTCCAGGTACTCGGCGGTGCGGATGCGCCGCACCTCGGTGAAGGCCACCCGGGCCACCGCCGGGGTGAGCACCACCGAGAGCGCGAGCACGGTGGCGCCCAGGCCGGGCCGCAGCAGGGTGGCCACCGCGATGGCGAGCAGCACCCCGGGGAAGGCGTACAGCACGTCGAGGGTACGCAGCAGCGCCTGCTCGGTGACCCGGCCGCCCAGCCCGGCGGCGATGCCCAGCAGGGTGCCGACGGTGACGGCCACCAGCACCGGTACCAGGCCGCCGACCAGCGAGGCCCGGCCGGCCCAGATCAGCCGGCTGAGCACGTCCCGGCCCTGGCCGTCGGTGCCGAGCGGGTGGCCGGGGGCGCCCGGGTCGAGCAGCCGGTCCTCCAGCGAGCCGACCGCCGGGTCGTACGGGGCCACCAGCGGCGCGCCGAGGGCGAGCAGCACCAGCAGGGCGGCGGCCCCGGCGGAGAGCAGCAGCAGGACGTCCCGGGGGGCGCGCCGGACGGCTCCGGGCTCGACGGGTCCGGCGGGTCCGGCGGGTCCGGCGGGTCCGGCGGGTTTGGCGGTCAGCGTCACGGTCAGCTCCGCACGCGCGGGTCGATCGCCGCGTGCGCGGCGTCCACCAGCAGGTTGATCCCGACGAAGGCGACCGCCACCACCAGCACCCCGCCCTGGACGAGCGGCAGGTCGCGGGCGGTCAGCGCGTCGTACAGCAGCCGGCCGACGCCCGGCCAGGCGAACAGGGTCTCCACGAAGACCACGCCCTCCAGCAGGTAGGCGAGTTGCAGGCCGCCGATGGTCAGCAGGGCCGGCGAGGCGTTGTGCACGCAGTGCCGCAGCACCGCGGACCGGCTCAGGCCGCGGGCCCGCAGGCTGTCTGCCAACTCCCCCGCCAGCACGGCGGAGAGCGCCGCCCGGAACACCTTGGCCGTCAGGCCCAGCGGTACGAATGCGGCCGCCACGGCGGGCAGCACCAGGTGGCGCAGCAGGTCGCCCGCGCCGCCGTCGCCGAACACGTCGTGGGTGCCACCGGCCGGCAGCCAGCGCAGGTTGACCGCGAACACCGCGATCAGCAGCAGCGCCACCGAGTACTGCGGCGCGGAGACCGCCAGCGTGCCCAGGGCGTCGCACAGCCGGCCCAGCGGGCCGTTCGGCCGCAGCGCGCCGAGGGCCCCCAGCAGCACCCCGCCGGCCAGCACCAGCAGGAAGGCGGCGCCGGCCAGCAGCAGGGTCTGGCCGAGCGCGGAGCCGAGCAGTTCGGTCACCGGGCGCTGCGCCGAGATGGAGACCCCGAGGTCGCCGCCGGCCGCCTCGCCCAGCCAGCCGAGGTAGCGCAGCGGCAGCGGCTCGTCCAGGCCCAGTCGTTCGGACAGCTCCCGGCGGGCCTCCGGCGGGGCGCCCGGCCCCAGCAGCGCGGTCAGCGGATCGCCCGGCACCAGGGCCACCGTGGCGAACACCACCACCGTCACCCCGAGCAGGGTCGGCACCGCGAGCAGCAGGCGGCGCAGCAGGAACCCGGTCATCCGCGCACCCCTCGGGGCTGGGCCTCGCCGGGTCGGGCGGCCGTCCGGTGGTCGGCGGCGGGCATGGCGGAATTCCTTTCCGGACGGGGGCCGGTGGCACCGGCGGGCGGTCTGCGGGGAACCTTCGAGGTGGGGCGGCCCTGGCGGCGGGCCGGGACGCGCCGGAACGGTCCGGGGCACGTCGGAACGGCTCGGCGCACCGGGTGGGCGGCGGAAGGTCGACGTCATGAAGGTCGCGGATGAGCGGCGTTGACAACCAGTCAGCAGTTCATGCTGTTACCCCAGGTCATAGGATCTGCCGCGCGGGGCAGCCGGCTACCGCCTCCGCCGGACCGCCGTCCCGTCCTTGACCTGCTACGAGGCCCGGAACTACCCTGCTGGCATGGCAATCCGGCGGACCGGCTTCACCCTGGTCGGTATCGGCGGCTCGTGGCACCGCAGGTGTTTCGACGAGCTGTGTCCTCGCGCTCTCCAGCGCTGACGCCGAGCCCCGACCCCGGCAGCAGCGCTCCCGCACCAGGCCCGTACGCCCCGCCGTCGGCCGCCTCCGGCCCACGACCTCCGTACCAGGCCCCGCCGCAGCAGCCGTGCCCACGAGCCGGCCCGCCACGTCCGAGGGGACCGCACCCGCCATGCCGCAGTACGCCCTGTCGCAGTACGCCCCCCAGCGCGCCCTCCCCACCGGCGCCCGCGACCCGCATCCGCACCGGGTCCCGCACCGGGGCAGCGCCCGCCGGCTCTCCCACATCGGCGTCGGCCCGGTGATCGGGGCCGAGGCACTGCACAGCGAGATCGACAACCCGCTCGACCTGATCGTCGGTCACCAGTTGCTGGCCGAGCCCGGCCCGCAGCCCGCCGCACCCGCCGCCGCCTGCGACTGCGGGCACCCGATGTGCGGCAGCGAGGCGGCCGCGGCCGGCGCCACCCGGGTCTTCCTGGTCGAACGGCACCCCGTGGCCAGTGCCGGCCTGCGGTCCGTACTGGCCACGGCGCCGGGACTGACCGTGGTCGGCAGCACCGGGGACCCGGCCTCCGCCGTGGCCGCCGTCCGCCGGGTCCGGCCGGACCTCGTCCTGCTGGGCCGGGGCGCCTCGCTCGGCGAGGACCTGGCCGCCGCCGCCGCCCTGCGCGGGCCGGAGGGCGCCCCGGACACCCGGGTCGTCCTGCTGCGACGCGCCGAGTCCACCGCCGAGGCCAGCCGCATCCTGCTGGCCGGCGCCGTCGGCTGCTTCCCGCTGGACCTGCCCGAGGACCGCATCATCGCCGCCGTCCAACTCGCCGCCGCCGGCGGCTCGGTCTTCCTCCCCGCCCCGCCCCCGGCCCGCGTCCACCCCGCCAGCCTGGCCGGCCAGGCCGCCGAACCGCCGCTCCAGCAGGTCGGCCTGACTGAACGCGAACGCGAAGTCCTCGCCCAGCTCGCCCGGGGCCTCAGCAACGCCGAGATCGGCCGCGAACTCGCCCTCGCGGAAGCCACCGTGAAGAAGCACCTCACCTCCGCCATGCGCAAGACCGGCCACTCCGACCGCCTCCGCGCCGCTCTCTACGCCCACCGCCACGGCCTCGCCGGCTGACCCACCACCGACCTCGGGGGCGCGAGGAACCGCGCGCGGCGCCAGACCCCGCCCCGCACCCGACCCACCCACAACACCCCCACCCACCCCAGCCACCGCACGCCCCCGAGGGCGACCTTCGGCGCACTCCCGGTCTCCGATCGTCGCCACCAGTGGGTCCGTTCGGGGCTACTCCCCCCACCACCCCCCTTCATACGGTTGCGACACCGCGATCCGCCGAAGGGAGTGACCCGTTGAGCATCCCGCCCGAGGGGGCCGTACCGCCCGCGCCGGCCACCGCCGTTCTGCCGGTGGCCGGCCCCGGTCTGCCGCCCGAGCTGCCCCCGTCCCCGTACCGTTCGATGCCGGACGCCGAGCGTTCGGCGCTGTGGCGCCGCCGCCTGCACGAGGCCGAGGCCGGCCTGACCAGGTTCCTGGTGTCCCGTGGGGACGAGGTCCACCTGACCGACTGGTTCGCCCTGCAGTCCGCCGTGTTCGCGGACCTCCCCGAGGAGGGTTCCGCCGGCGCGCCCGAGTGGCAGCGGGTGTTCTTCCGGGGCCAGGCGCTGATGGAGCGCTTCCTGGTGTCCCGGTACGGCGAGCCGGTGCTCGCCGAGTGGGCCCGGTCGAACGCCGAGGTGCACCGCGAGGTGGAGCCGGACTACGGCCGCGGCGCCGCCGACCCGATGCACCGCCTCGCCCGCCAGGCCGAACTGTACGGCTCCGACTACGAGTTCGACGATGACCACAGCACCGGCCAGGACCCTGCGGAGCACTCCGCACTGACCATCACCCACTGCGCCATCTGGGACTACCGCGAGCAGGCCCGCCGATCCGGTGTCCGCCTCACCCTGGCCTCCCCCTGCACGTACTGCACGGAGGCGGTGTCCTCCAACATCCGCGCCAAGGGCTTCCGCCCGGCCGTCCGGCTGCTGAGCGGCCCGACGGGCCACGGCTGCCGCTGGGAGGCCTCGGCCCCTTCCGATTCCGACCCCCGCCAGGAGGCGTGATGTGCGGCGTGACAGGCTGGCTGGACTGGGAGGCGGACCTGCGCCGCGAGGAGCGGACGGTCCGGGAGATGACCCGCACCCTGGCATGCCGGGGCCCGGACGCCGAGGGGGTGTGGCTGTCCCGGCACCTCGCGCTGGGCCACCGCCGGCTGTCGGTGATCGACCTGGACGGCGGCGTGCAGCCGCTGGCGGACGCCCCGCACGCCCCGCAGGTCGTCCTGGGCTACAACGGCGAGCTGTACAACTACCGTGAGCTGCGGCGCGAGCTGGAGGGCCACGGGCACGTCTTCCGGACGGACTCGGACACCGAGGTGCTGCTGCGCGCGCATCTCCAGTGGGGCGCCGCCGCCCCCGAGCGCTTCAACGGAATCTTCGCCTACGCCCTGTGGAACGCCCGCGATGAGGAACTGCTGCTGGTCCGGGACCACCTGGGGATCAAGCCGCTCTACTGGCACGCCCACCGCTCGGGGGTGCTGTTCGGCTCCGAGCCGAAGGCCCTGCTGGCCAATCCGCTGTTCCGCGCCGAGCTGGACGCCCAGGGCGTGGCCGAGCTCTTCGCGCTGCCCGCCGCCCCGACCGCCGGCCACGGGCTCTTCCGGGGGCTGAACGAGGTCCGGCCGGGCCGACTGGTACGGG
>NZ_JBHVIV010000114.1:0-23380 GCF_042799475.1 Kitasatospora sp. NPDC057692
GAGAGCTACCTCGCCGGCCTCCACCTTCGTGGCGCGATGATCTGGATCAAGGACCTCACCAGAGCCGCTTGATCACGACCAAATACGCGCCCTAGGAGTGGCTCGGGGAGACGGCCCGCGGTGCCGGCCGGGCGACCCCGGGCGGCGGATGCGGTATGGTTTCGGACGCCGCAGAAGTAAGCGTAGAGACGGGGAGGTGAGAACCCATGACCGCTGTGCCGGAACGGGTGCTCCCCGGCCGCGACGGCGACACCCTCGTGCAGGACCACGCCCGGCCGTAGCGCCGGCCGCCGTCCCGAGCGCGGGACCGTCCGCCGTTCGGCGACGCATCGCGCGGGAGCCCCGGGTTCGGACGACGTCCTCCCACCTGTGCTCCGAGGGGTTCCCTTGCCTGTCCACCCGTCCGTCAACCTCCGCTCCGCCGTCATCACCCGGCTGCGCGCCGCCGGCTGCGTCTTCGCCGAGGACGAGGCGCGCATCCTGCTCGCCGCCGCCGCGACGCCCGCCGAGCTCGCCGCCATGGTCCGCGACCGCGCCGCCGGCCGACCGCTCGAACACGTCGCCGGCTGGGCCGAGTTCGCCTGCCTGCGGATCGCCGTCGACCCCGGGGTCTTCGTGCCCCGCCGGCGCAGCGAGTTCCTGGCCCGCTCCGCCGCCGCGCTCGCCCGTGAGGGCGCACTGGTGGTCGACCTGTGCTGCGGCACCGGCGCCCTCGGCGCGGCGCTCGCCGCCACCGTCGACCACCCCGTCCGGCTGTACGCCGCCGACCTCGACCCGGCCGCCGTCCGCTGCGCCCGCCGCAACCTCGCCGCGAGCGGCGCCGAGGTGTTCGAGGGCGACCTCTTCGAGGCCCTGCCGCCCGGCCTGCGCGGCCGGGTGGACGTGCTGCTCGCCAACGTCCCGTACGTGCCCACCGCCGACATCGCGCTGCTGCCCGCCGAGGCCCGGCTGCACGAGGCCCGGCCGGCACTGGACGGCGGCGCCGACGGCCTCGACGTGCTGCGCCGGGTGGCCGCCGACGCCCCGCGGTGGCTCGCCCCGGGCGGCGCGCTGTTCTTCGAGACCAGCGACCAGCAGGCCGCGACCGCCCTCGGCGTGGTCACCGCCGCCGGCCTCACCGCCGTCCTCGGCTACGACGAGGACCTCGACGCCACCGTGGTCACCGCCACCCGGCCGCCGGGCGCCGTGCTGTAGCCGCGGCCCCGACGCACCCGGCCGTCGGCGCGCAGCCGTAGACGCGCGCACATGCGGCTGAGCGCGACGGCCATGTCCGGGCGGCGGCGCGCGGAGTTGACTGATGCCCATGAACGAGAACGCGAACGCGAACAGCACCCAGCAGCCCCGCACCACCGCCGCCGCCCGGACCGTCCTGGTCACCGGCGGTACCGGCAAGACCGGCCGACGGGTGGCCGAGCGCCTGACCGCGCTCGGCCACACCGCCCGGATCGGCTCGCGCACCGCGCCGGTCCCGTTCGACTGGAACGACGACACCACCTGGGACGCCGCCCTCGACGGCGTCACCGCCGCCTACCTCGCCTACTCCCCGGACCTCGCCTTCCCCGGCGCGGTGGAGAGCGTCGGCGCCTTCGCCCGGCACGCCGCCAAGGCCGGGGTCGAGCGACTGGTGCTGCTCTCCGGGCGCGGTGAGGAGGCCGCGCAGGCCGCCGAGGCGGCGGTCGCCGAGGCCGGCACCGGCTGGACGGTGGTCCGCTGCTCCTGGTTCTCCCAGAACTTCTCCGAGAGCTTCTTCCTGGACGCGGTGCTGGCGGGCGAGCTGGCGGTGCCGACCGGCACCGCCGTCGAGCCCTTCGTCGACGCGGACGACATCGCCGACGTCGCCGTGGCGGCGCTCACCGAGGACGGCCACGACGGCGAGGTCTACGAGCTGACCGGCCCGCGCCTGCTCTCCTTCGCCGACGCCGCCGCCGAGCTGTCCGCGGCGACCGGGCGGGACATCCGCTTCACCCCGATCACCGTCGAGGAGTGCCGCGAGATGCTGGCGGCCATCGGCCTGCCCGCCGACTTCGCCGACCTCTTCACGCTGATCCTGGACGGCCGCAACGCCTGCCTGGCGGACGGGGTGCGGCGGGTGCTCGGCCGCGAGCCGCGCGACTTCGCCGACTTCGCCCGGGACACCGCCGCGTCCGGCGTCTGGAACGTCTGAACACCCCCGCCGAACCCCGCCGTTCCGGCCCCGGCCCGGGGATCCGCGCGTGATCCCCGGGCCGCCGCCCGCCCCGACCCCTCCTGGAGCCCGCTCATGTCCACCGCTCCCGCTCCCGCCGTCACGGCTGCGACCGCCGCCGCCGCGGCCGCCTCCTCGCGCGCCACCGGCCCGGTGCTCGCCACCGCCGCCACCGCGATGGGGCTGATGTCCGGCCTCTTCTTCGCCTTCGACGTCTCCGTCATGCCGGGCCTCGCCGCCGGCGACGACCGCACCTACGTGACCGCCATGCAGCACATCAACACCGCGATCACCAACCCGGTCTTCGGCGCGGTCTTCGTGGGCGCCCTCGCGATGCCCGCCGTCGGCACCTGGCTGCTGCACCGCTCCGGCCAGCGCGCCGCCACCCTGTGGACGGCCGTGGCGGCCCTGCTCTACCTGGCCGCGCTGGTCCTCACCGGTGCCGTGAACATCCCGCTCAACGACCGGCTCGCGGCGGCCGGCGACCCCGCCGGGATCACCGACTTCGCGGCAGTCCGGGCCGCCTTCGCGCCGACCTGGACGACCGCCAACATCGCCCGCACCGTGCTCTGCACCGCCGCGCTGGCCGCCCTCACCCGCGCCCTCCTGGTCCACCGCCGTCCCGCCGCCCGCTGATCGCCCGCCGGCGGACCGCCCGGGCCCGCTGGATACGATCTCCTCATGATCATCTCCAGCGCCCGCACCACGGTCTTCGACATCGACGGCACGCTCTGCTTCGACGGAAGGACGATCGACCGCCGGATCCTCGCCGCCGTCGAGGCCTGTGAACGCGCCGGGCACCGGCTGGTCTTCGCCTCCGCCCGGCCGGTCCGCGACCTCCTGCCGGTCCTGGACGGAGCCTTCCCCGCCGCCACGCTGATCGGCGGCAACGGCAGCCTGGTCTCCGTCGACGGCCGGGTCCGGGCACGCGCCGCCTTCGACGCCGGCGACCTCGGCAAGCTGCTGGTCGAGGCCGAGCGGTTCCGGGCGGGCTACCTCGCCGACGGCCCCTGGGACTACGCCTACACCGGGCCGGCCGACCACCCGATCCTCGGCCGCGTCGACCAGGGCCGGCTGGCCCGCCGGGTCGGCCTCGCCGACCTCCCCGCCGTGGTGAAGTTCCTCGTGGTCGACGCCACCGACCTGGCGGCCCTCGCCGAGGCCGGCCGGGTGCTGGGGATGACCGTCAACCACCACGTCGACGAGTCGATCGCCGACTTCGCGCCGGGCGCCACGAACAAGTGGGAGGCTCTGGCCTCCCTGGGCATCGAGGAGTACGACGCCTTCGGCAACGACGTCAACGACCTCGACCTGCTGCGCAACGCCCGGCACGCGGTCAGGGTCGGCGCCCACCCGGGGCTGGACGGCGTCGCCGGGGTCACCGTCGCCCCCGACCCGGCCGCCGTCGCCGAGGAGATCCTCCGGCTGGCCGCGGCGACGGCAGCCTGACGCGAGGAGGTGCGGGGACGCGCGAGGACGCGCCCGCAGGGGCGCGCGGGGCACCCGGGGCGAGCGGCCACCGGGGAGGCCGGAGTGCACGGCGGCGCCGGCGTCTGCCACGATGGACGACGCTCCTTGACGCCTCGCCAGGAAGGCCCGCCATGGACACCCTGTCCGGGCTGCTCGACAACCCCAAGGCCCGCTGCGCGTTCGTGCTGCGCTCCGTCCTCAGCACGCCGTGGGCGCTGCGGATCGAGGACCGCGCGCCGTTGTCGCTGGTGACCATGCTGGACGGCGAGGCGTGGATCCTGCCGGACGGCGGGAAACCGGTGTCGCTGCGGCCGGGGGACCTGGCACTGCTGCGCGGGCCGGACGCGTACGTGGTCGCGGACGACCCGGGGACCGAGGCGGGGATCGTCATCGGCCCCGGCCAGATCTGCTCCCGGGACGGCGTCAGCGTCGCCACCTCGATGGCCCTCGGGGTACGGACCTGGGGCGAGACCCGGCCGGGCGACGAGCGGCCGTCGGTGATGCTGTCCGGCACCTACCGGGCCGAGCACGAGATCGGCCGCCGGCTGCTGGCCCATCTGCCGACCCTGCTGGTGCGGCCCGTCGGGGTGAACACCACCGAGGACACCCTGGTCCGGCTGCTCGCCACCGAGGTCACCCGGGCCGAGCCCGGCCAGGAGGTGGTGCTGGACCGGCTGTTGGACCTGCTGGTGGTCGGGATGCTGCGCGGCTGGCTGGCCGCCCCGGACGCCGACGCGCCCGGCTGGCTGCTGGCGCAGGCCGACGAGGTGGTCGGTCCGGCGCTGCGGCTGCTGCACGACGATCCGGCCCGGCCCTGGACGGTGGCCGCGCTCGCCGCGGAGGTCGGGGTCTCCCGGGCCGGGCTGGCCCGGCGGTTCACCGCTCTGGTCGGGGAACCGCCGATGGCCTACCTGGCGAACTGGCGGCTGGCGCTGGCGGCCGACCTGCTGCGCGACCCCGGGCTCACGATCGCGGCGGTGGCCCGCCGGGTGGGCTACGGCGACGCGTTCGCGCTCAGCACCGCCTTCAAACGGGTGCGCGGGCTCACCCCGCAGGAGCACCGCCGCCTGGCCGTCGTCGGCACCCCGGCCGGCGGCCCGGAGGACGGGGCGACAGTGGGCGCGGCTGTGCAGCCCGCCCGCCCCGGGCCGACCACCGTGGTGCTGGCGGCCGGCTGAACGCGCCGGGGCGGCGCCGGCGAAGCCTTCAACCATCCTCGCGTGGGCCTCAGTTCGGACCGATGGAGCTGTGCATCACCAGCGCCCAGCAGAGGAAGCCGAGCGCCGCCGTGGACAGCAGCGCCCGCGCCGCACTCCACCTCACCCGTCGTGCCCCGGACGGGTCCCGCGGGTCGACCGGCTCCGCGTGCTCCGTCCGGCCCGCCTCGCCGGCCTCCGCCAGCGCCTGGCTCAGCGGGAGGTTGACCGCCCTGGTAGCCACCAGCGAGCCGGTGTAGCAGACCAGCGCGCCGACGGCCGCGGGCAGCACCCGGTGCCCGTCGCTCGGCAGGTGCAGCACGACGGCCGCGGCCGTGGAGACCAGCGCCCCGGCGAAGCCCAACAGGTACCACCCGTTGGGGACCGCCACGTTGAGCCGCTGCATCACCTGGACGACGGCGAGGTTGTCGGCGGTGCGCAGCCCCGGTGTCACCGAGGCGTAGGTGTAGAAGAGCCCGGACGTCACTCCGGTGGTGACGGTCGCCGCCACCAGTGCGAAGACCCGCATCGCCTCCATGTCGCCATGCCCCCGTCCTGTCGGCCGGCGCCGCCCGAACGAAGCGGCCCGACTGCCGATCATCCGTCATCGAACGGCCCTCTGACCACCGAATTGGCCGATAGGGCAATGATGATGACGAATGGTCATGTCATGGCGGCCGGAACCCGACCGCGGAGGGTCAGCCTCCGGTGCGCCCGGCGAGTGCGGCCAGCAGGGCGTCGACGGTCCAGTGCCCGGCGGCGCCCGGGCGGGTGCTGAGGTAGGCGGCGGTGCGGCGCGGCGACCAGCCGTGCGCGTCGGCCAGCCCGGCGGCGAGGTTGCGCAGGTAGCGGGCGCGCGGGGCGTTCAGCGCGGCCTCGGCCAGCGTCCACGGGGCGGTGAAGGTCAGGACGGGGACGCCGTCCAGCGTGCCGGGGCAGACCAGGGTCTGGTACCGGCCCGGTCCCTGCGGGTCGTGCCCGGTCCGCAGCGCGGCGGTCAGGTCGAGGTCGGCGCCCGGCCCGCCGCCCATCTCCTGGGCGGCGATGTCGCTGAACTGCCCGGCGCTCAGCAGGTACGCCCGGGCGGGCGCGGTGCCGGGCCGGCGGGGGTCGTAGAAGGCCATGCCGCCGCCCCAGGTCCGCGACTCCAGGGCGAAGTAGAGCAGCCCGGGCAGCCGGACCGGCACCGAGCGCTCCGGCGGCCGGGCGTCGCGGCAGCCGGGGTAGTCCCGTTCGCCTCCGAGCGGCCGTCCGCCACGCAGGTAGCAGGTGAGCCGCTCGGCGTGCATGTTCGAGCCGTACGCGGCGTACCAGACCAGGGGCGGCGGCGGGGCCGGTGCGGGACCCGACGGGGCGGGGCCGGGCGGCGGGCTGGCGAGCGGTCGGATCTCCTCCACGGCCGGTGAGGCTACCCGACCGGCCCACCCGGACCGGCCCCTCCGGGCAGGCGCGCCGGGTGGGCGCGGCGGGCGGGCCGGGCACCCGGGGTCAGCGCCGGGCCTCGAACGGCCCCGGCGGGTAGGCGCCGGTCGCGGTCCGGCCGGACGCGCGGGCCGCCAGGGCCTGCCGGGCCGCGTACCCCCGGTCCGGTCCGGCCGCGGCGTCCAGCTCCTCGTCGGGGCGGAACCAGGCCCAGTCGGTGATCTCCCCGTCCGGGCAGCCGAGCCGGACCACGGCCGGTTCGGCGGTGCCGAAGTCGTGGAAGAACTGCACGATGGGGTGGTCCGCGCCGGGCGCCGGGTGCTGCCAGACCACCGCGAGCAGGGGCCCGGGCGGCCGGTCGAGCCCGGTCTCCTCCCGCAGTTCGCGGGCCGCCCCGGTCGGCGAGTCCTCGTGGCTGTCGAGCACACCGCCCGGGAAGTTCCACCGCCCGGCGTCCGGCCGCCGGTCCGGTTCCCGGACCCGCGACTTCACCATCAGCAGCCGCCCGTCCGGCGCGGTCACCACGGCGGCCGTGCACAGCCACGCGCGCGGTGTGGTGGCCAGCCACTGGGGGCGCGGCAGGTGCGGGCGGGCCGGGGCGTGGGCCCGCAGGAAGCGGACGGCGGCGGGGGAGGCGCCGGGCAGGTTGTCCGTGAAGAACCAGGCGTGGGTGGCGTGCCGGGGGAGGACGAGGCGGTCCAGCGCTCCGGGCGCGTGCGCCGACAGCGCGAACACGTGCCACCGCGCCGCCTCCGCCCTGCCCGCCGACCCGTCCGCCGGCCCGTCCTCGAACACCCCGGCCGGCCGCACCGCGGCGGCGGCCACCCCGCAGACCTCGGCCAGGGCGCGGACGGCCGCCGCCGCCGGGTCCTCGGCCGGGCGGGCGGCGGCGGACGGCAGCTCCCAGCGGCCGTCCGGACGGCGCAGCAGCAGGACCCGGCCCAGCGCATCGGTGACGAGCACGGCGGCGAGTACGGCGGCGGGCGGCGAGGGACGGGGTGAACGCTCCACCTGGGGGCCTCCTTCGACGAGGGAACGACGGGGCACGGGCACGGTCACGGGTGTGTCGGCGGGCTCCGGTCACCGTCCGCCCGGCGCCGAGGTCCAGCGGCCCCTACCCGCCGACGCTCGCCCCGGAACCCCCGCCCCCGCACGCCCGGGCGCCCACAGGGGCGCGCCACGGTGCCGTGCGCCCGCCGGAAGCCGTTTCCAAACAGGACATAGGTGAGTACGCGAATAAAGTGCCAGAAATGGCAAAGGACCGTCGATCATATGGCATTCCGAGGCTTTCCCGCCCATCGGTTCCGTGTCCGATGGGCCGTCACCTTCCGTTGGTCAATCCGTTCTTGTGCGATCGGACTCTTGTGGGGATGATGATCTCCGATATCCCGCGCATGCCTCACCGCGCCGAGCGGGTCTGCCGTCGCCGGGCGACTCGCGGACGGCGCCGTCGAGGACGAAGGGCTTGCCTTGCTCGAATCCCGTTTCCCGAAGAATTTCTTGGCAACCACCACCAGTAGCTCGGAGGTCCGGCCCGTGTCCCGCACCCGTATACGAACCCTCAAGGCCGGCGCCCTGGCGGCGACCCTCGCCGCGGGCGCCCTGACCGCGTTCTCCGCCTCCACCGCGGGCGCCGTGGCGGGCGACCCGGCGGGTGACGGCTCGTACGCCTACACCGCGCGGATCGCGATCGGTGACAACGTCCGCGCCTGCACCGGCGCGCTGGTGGACCGGTACTGGGTGCTCACGGCGGCCTCGTGCTTCGCCGTCGACCCCGCCCAGCCGACCGTCGTCGGCGAGACGCCGAACTGGAACACCACCGTCACCGTGGGCCGCACCGACCTGACCGCGAGCGGCACGGGCGCGGTCAGGACCGTGGAGAAGCTGGTGACCGGCGCGGGCCGCGACCTGGTGATGGCCAAGCTGGCCGCCCCGGTCGACGGCATCACCCCGCTGCGGGTCGCGGAGTCGGCGCCGACCGCGGCCGAGACGCTCCGGGTGCCCGCCTTCGGCCGCACCAAGGACGAATGGGTGCCCACCAGGCTGCACTCCGGCGCCTTCACCCTCGGAGCGGTGCGCCCGGCCGGGGTCGACATCACCGGTACCGGCGGCGCGGCGATCTGCAAGGGCGACACCGGCGCCCCGGTGATCCGCGGAACCGGTGCGGGCGCCGAACTGGTCGCCGTGGCCACCCGGTCCTGGCAGGGCGGCTGCCTCGGGGAGACCGAGACCCGCACCGGTGCCACCGGCACCCGCACCGACGACGTCTTCGGCTGGATCAACACGACCCGGCACAGCACGCCGTCCGGCACCAGCCTCACCGGCACGCCGTCCACGATCGAGGACCCGGTCGACCACCACCTGGTGACCTACATCCAGGACAGCGCCAACCACCTGTGGTCCTTCGACCCGCAGGGCGAGCGCTGGTTCGACCACGGCGGCTACGCCGCCGCCGCGCCGACGGCCGTCGTCGACCCCGTCACCCACCGCGTCGTGGTCTACGTCAACGGCCCGGACAACCGGCTCTGGTCGTTCGACGAGCGCGACGGCAGGAAGTGGACCGAGTTCCCCGCGACCCCGCTCGGCACCGTCCTGGCGCCCGACGCCGTGCCGCGCGCGATCGTCGACCCGGTCACCAACCGCCTGGTCGTCTTCATCCGCGACACCGCGAGGCGCCTGTGGTCCTTCGACCCGCAGAGCCGGACCTGGACCGACGTCTTCCCCGAGATCGCCGCGTCGATGGTCGCCACCGACGCCGTGCCGATCATCAACCCCAACGACCATCACATCACGCTCTACTACAACGGGCCGGACAACCGGCTGAACTCCCTCTCGCTCCCCGACCGGACGCGGACCGAGTTCGTCCTGACCCCCGCCGGCACCGCGATGGCCCCCGACGCCGTGCCCAGCACGGTCGTCGACCCCGCCAGCGGGCACTTCGTCACGTACCTCCGCGACACCGCCCACAACCTCTGGTCGGTGGATCCGTTCGGCCCCGGCTGGGTCCACCTGGGCTGGAACCCCGGCCAGGCGATGGCCGCCACCGACCCCGTCGCGGCGGTGAACCCGCGCACCAACCACGTCAACGTGTTCGTGAACGGGCCGGAGAACGAGCTCTACTCCTTCGACCCGCAGGGCGGCGGCCAGCACAACGGCTGGACCCGGTACGTCCACACCCTGGCGGACACCGTGCTGGCCCCCGACGCGGTGCCCTTCGCGGTCGTCGACCCGACCGACGGCAACCTGACCACCTTCCTCCGCGACACGAAGAGCACGCTGTGGTCCGTGGACCCGGCGGCCGAGGGATGGGTCCCGCACGTGGGCGGCCCCTCCGCCCCCTGACCCGCCGAACACCGCGCGGCCGCACCGCCGCACCGCGACCGGGGCCCGCCTTCCTCCCGGGAAGGCGGGCCCCGGTCCGTCGGCGCCTACCCCTCCCCGGCCGGGCGCAGGACGCGGCGGACGGCGGCGCGCAGCCACTGGTGGGCGCCGTCGGCGGTGTGGCGCGGGTGCCAGGCCATGCCGATGGTGAGCGGCGGCAGCGGCAGCGGGATGTCCAGCAGACGCAGCCCCAGGGCGTGCGCGGCGTCGCCGAGCGGGGAAGGGGGCTCGCCCGGCAGCGCGGCCGGCACCAGGCAGACCGTGTCGCCGGCCGCGGCCAGCGCCATCGCCGCCAGGTGCCCGGGCAGGACGACGCCGACCCGCCGGCTGAGCCCGTGCGCGGCCAGGGCCGCGTCCAGCGGGCCGGTGAAGCGGCCCCGGCGGCTGACCGCCACGTGCTCGGCCGCCGCCAGCCGGGCGGGCGTCAGGGTCCCCTCCGTGAGCGGGTGCCCGGCCCGGACGCCGGCCGCCATCCGCAGGGTGACCAGCTCCTCGACCCGGGTCTCCGGGTCGACGTGGTCGATGGCCCCGACCTCCAGGTCGACCCGGCCCTCGCGCAGCGCGGGGCCGGCCTCCCACTCCTCGGGCAGCACCCGCAGCGAGACCCCCGGTGCCTGGCGCCGGGCCAGCGCGAGCAGGCCCGGCGCCAGCGCCGCGCCGACCAGGTCCGCGGCCTGGAGGGTGAAGGTGCGCCGCAGGACGGCGGGGTCGATCCCGCCGCTCGGGGTGAGCAGGGCCTCCAGCCGGCGCACCACCGCGCCGGCCTCGTCCCGCAGCGCCTCGGCGCGGGGGGTGGGCACCATCGCCTGCCCGGCCCGTACCAGGAGCGGATCCTGCAGCACCCGGCGCAACCGGGCCAGGGTGCGGCTCATCGCCGCGGGGGAGGTGTGCAGCCGCGCGGCGGCACGGGTGACGCTCTGCTCGGTCAGCAGGGCGTCGAGGGCGACGGCGAGATTGGCGTCGAGGTTCGGCTTGGGGCTGCTCACCGGTGTCATTCCGTTCCGGGCAAGGATTGAATGCTGAAGTTCCCATTGTGGCAACGCGGTTGGCGTCCGCACGATGAGGGGGTCGTACCGATCCGACAAACGCCCGAGAGGTTTTCATGATCGTCATTACCGCTCCCACCGGGAACATCGGCCGCCGCCTGCTGTCGCTGCTGGTCGAGGCCGCGCCCGCGCACGGGGAGGAACTGCGCGTGGTGGTCCGCGACCCCGCCCGGCTCCCCGGGTCCGTGCGCGGACGGGTCGAGGTGGTCGCCGGCTCGCACGGCGACGCCGCGACCGTCGAGCGCGCCTTCGCCGGTGCCGACGCCGTGTTCTGGCTGGTGCCGCCGGACGGCTCGGTCACGCCCGAGGAGGCGTACAGCGGCTTCACCCGCCCGGCCGCGCGGGCGTTCGCCACCCACGGCGTCGGCCACGTCGTCGGCGTGTCGGCGCTCGGCCGCGGCACCCCGCAGGCCGCCCTGGCCGGGCTGGTCACCGCCTCCCTGGCCGTGGACGACCTGATCGCCGGCTCCGGCGCATCCTACCGCGCCCTGGCCAACCCGTCCTTCTTCGAGAACCTGCTGGAGGAGGCCGCCTCGATCCGCCAGGACGGCGTCTTCACCGACACCGCCGCCGCGGACCGCCCCGCCCCGATGGTGGCCGCCGCCGACATCGCCGCGACGGCGGCCGGGCTGCTGCTGGACCGCTCCTGGACCGGCGTCGACAGCGTCCCGGTGCTCGGCCCGCAGGACCTCTCGCCCGAGGACCTGGCCCGCATCATGACCGAGGAGCTGGGCCGCCCGGTCCGCTACCGGCGGCAGACGCTCGACGAACTGCGCTCCGAGCTGCTCGGGTACGGCCTCGACGAGGCCTTCGTCGAGGGCATGGTGGACATGAAGCGCGCCAAGGACCAGGGCCTGGACGCGGTCGCCGGCCGCTCGCCGCAGGCGGTCCCGGCCACCGGATTCGCGCAGTGGTGCGCGCAGACCCTCAAGCCCGCCGTCCTCGCCGCTCCGGAGGCCGCCGATGCCCGCTGACCGCACCGAGCCGCCGGTCACCGCGTTCATGCTGGTCAAAACCACGCCCGAGTGGCTGGCGATGACGGTGGCCGAACGCGTCCACGCCTTCACCACCCAGGTCGTCCCGGTGATCGAGGCCGGTACCCGCGGCGTCCGGTCCCGCTTCTACGACACGGAGTTCTACTCGGCGCGGGTCACCGACATCTGGGTCTGGGAGGCCGACGACCACGACGCCTACCGGCTGCTGATCGACGCGCTGCGCGAAACCCCCTTCTGGGACCGCTACTTCGACGTCGTCGAGCTGCTCGTGGGCACCGAGAACGGCTACGCCCGCACCTACGGCCTGGAGCCGGTGGCCACCCTCGCCACCTGACGTCCCCGCCCGGACCGGCCGCCGTCACCCCTCCTCGCCCGCCGCCGTTCGCCCGGCGTCGGGCGGCGGGGTGGGGCAGACGGCGGCGGCCCGGCCCGGGGCGGGGTGGCTGAGCAGCGACCAGAGGACCCAGCCCGTCAGACCGCTGGGCCCGACCACGATCCGGCTCCAGCGGGTGCCCATCGGCGAGACCCAGGTGTCGACGATCTCGGCGGGCTCGCCGCACCGGGCCAGCCCCAGGACCGTGCCGTCGACCGAGTGCTCGCGCCGTACGTTGGCGGCGCTCGCGGCGACCACCCAGCCGCGCGGGGCGTCCGGCGGAGGCGGGCCCGGGGGCTGCTCCGCAGGCGGCGACAGGTGGTCGGTCCCCACGGCCACCACCAGGAGGACGAGGACCAACAGGGACAGCGAGGCCCAGGTGGCCCTTCCGACGTGTGCAGACATGCCGGGCACAACGATCCGGCCCGCCGGGCGCGGACCGCACCCGGCCCACGGCCACCCGGAAGGACCCGCCCGGCTCGCCCGGGAGGGTGGCGCCCGCCCCCGCCCCCCGTACGCCGGGCAACCGGAGCCCCGGCGCCCGGCACGGCCCCAACTCCGGTGCGGGCGGGCGCCCACGGAGTACCCGGCCGCCCGGGCGGTCGCCGCACTGTCCATGGCGGCCCCTACGATGTGCGGCATGAACACTGGGGGGCCGGAGACGCGGCTCATCGACAACCGCTTCGAACTGCTGGACCGCCTCGGCGGCGGCGGCATGGGCCTGGTCTGGCGCGCCCGCGACACCATGCTGCACCGCGAGGTCGCGCTCAAGGAGGTCCGCCCGCCGGACCCGGCGCTGGCCGCGGCCGACCCCACCGCCGCCGACGAACTGCGCGAGCGCGTGCTGCGCGAGGCCCGGGCGCTCGCCCGCCTCCAGCACCCGAACGTCGCGGTGATCCACCACATCGTCGACACCCCCGGACACCCCCACCCGTGGCTGGTCATGGAACTGGTCACCGGCGGCAGCCTCGCCGACCGGATCGCCCGCGGCCCGCTCACCGTCCCCGAGGCCGCCCGGATCGGCCGCGGCGTGCTCTCCGCGCTGCTCGCGGCGCACGCGGCCGGCATCCAGCACCGCGACGTCAAGCCCGGCAACGTGCTGCTGCGCCCCGACGGCACCCCCGTGCTCACCGACTTCGGCATCGCCGCGATGCAGGACGCCACCGCGCTCACCGCCACCGGCGCGCTGATCGGCTCGCCCGAGTACATCGCGCCGGAGCGGATCCGCGGCGAGGAGGGCAACCCGTCCTCCGACCTGTGGTCGCTCGGCATGCTGCTGTACGTCGCCGTCGAGGGCCACCACCCGCTGCGCCGCGCCACCACGCTGGCCACGCTCGCGGCCGTGCTCGACGAGCCCCTGCCGCCGCCGACCCGCTGCGGGCCGCTGGGGCCGGTGCTGGCGGCGCTGCTCGCCCGCGACCCGGCGGTGCGGCCGCCCGCCGCGCAGCTCGACCAGGCGCTCGCGGCGGCCGAGGCGGGCGGGACGGCCGGCCCGGCCGGTGCGGGCGGGCCCGCGGGGTACCCGCCCGCGGCGCCGTACCCGGGCCCGTACGCCGACCCGTCCTCGGGCTTCTCCTCGGGCTCCTCCTCGGGCTCCTTCGCGGGTCCGGCGGGCACGGCGTACCTTCCCGCGTCGGGCGACGGCCCCGCCGACATCACCGGGACGCGGTACCTCGGCGCGGCCGGGCCCGCCGAGACGCCCCCGCCATCGCCGACGCCGCCGGCCCGTCGCCGGAGCGGCGCCGCGGTCACCCTCGCCGTCGCCGGGGTCGCCGTGGCGGGCGTGCTGGCCTGGACGCTGCGTCCGGACGGGACCGGCGGCACGGCCAAGGCGGGCGCCGCCCCGAACGGCTCCTCGGCGCCCGCCGACTCCGCCCGCGCCGGCGGCGCCCCGCAGACCCAGGGCGCGGCTCCGGGCGCGGCAGCCTCCACCGGCCAGGCCGCCACGCCGTCCCCCGTACCGCCCGCCGCGGGCACCGCCTCCGCCACGCAGGCGGCCAAGCCGCCGGCGAGCACCTCCAAGGACCTGCTGACCCCGGACGGCGTCCGCACCGTCGTCGCGGCGATCACCGCGCAGAGCGGCGGTTCGAAGGTCAAGTCGCTCAACGTCTACCCGGGTTACGCGATGGCCCAGGTGCCGACCGCCGACGGCCGTAACTACGACTGGTACGACTACCGGGACGGCAAGGTCGCCAAGCGCACCGGCGGGACGATGGGCAAGGACAAACCGGTGGACCTCGCGCAGTACGACTGGGACGTCGTCCCCGCGCTGCTGAAGAAGGCCGACGAGACCCTCAACGTGAAGGACCCGACCAGCCGGTACCTGGTCATCGACACCTTCCCGAGCGACGGTCTGGCGAGCCTCCGGGTCTACCTCTCCGACGACTACCACAACAGCGGCTACCTGCTGGCGGACCCCAAGGGGAAGGTGCGCCGCACCTACGCCGCCGACTGAGCCGGTCGGCCGCCGGTCGGCTGCCGTTCGGTGGCCGACCGGCGCGGGTGCGGCCACGGACGGGGCACCACCGCAGGGCGGGCGGCCCGCTCCGGGCCCAAGCTGGACTCGTCCCGCGCCGCCCCGACGGGCCCCGGGACCGGTCGGCCGACCGTCTGACCGACCGACCGTCTGACCGGCCGGCCGCCTGACCGTCCGCCGAGCGAGGAGCCGTCGCGAGATGAGCGAGAACCACCACGTCCTGCTGCTCGACTTCACCGACCGCGCCGCCTGCCGCGCCGCCTTCGACGAGGCCGTGCACCTGCCCGGCCTGCACCAGTCCGCGATCGTCGAGCGCCTGACCGACGGCACCCTGGACTTCCCGGCCAGTCAGGTGCGCGGTGCGGGCACGCCGACCGTCGGCGGGGGCGTGGTCGGCGGCCTCGCCGGGCTGCTCGGCGGCCCGATCGGCGTCCTGCTGGGCTGGGCGGCCGGGACGGTGATCGGCAACGCCGCCGAGTCCTGGCGCGACCACGAGGGCGGCGCCGCGCTGATCGTGCTCAGCGAGGAGGTGGACGAGGGCCACTGCATGCTGGTGCTCGACATCGCCGAGACCTCGCCGCAGGCCGCCGACGACCTCGCCGCGCGCCACGGCGCCACCCTCCGCCGCCTCCCGGCCGCCGAGCTGGCCGAGCGCGTCAAGGCGGCCCGCCGCGCCGCCGAGTAGCGGAGGCCCGACCGGCGCCGCGGGCCGCCACGGCTCAGCGGCGCGGTGCGGTCGCCGAGGCCAGGAACATCGGCAGCGCGAGGAACAGGCGGTCGGCCGCGGCCCGTTCACGCTGCTCGGCGATCCAGGCGCGCGCCGGGACCTGCTGCGCGCCGAGGCGGAGGCGCTGCGCGCCCGCATCGCGGCCGCCCAGGCCTCCCTCGACCTCCTGGAGTGCGCGCTGGCCTGCGACCACGAGGACGTCACCCGGTGCGCCCGGTCCCGGCTCCCCGTGCCGTGAAGGCGCCGCGGGCCGCCCACGGACCTCCAGCCTCAGCTCGCCGGCCCGATCCCCTCCGGGAGGGCGGCCACCACGAGGGCGACGGCTTCCTCCGGCGTCTCGGTGCGCGCGACCAGCTCGCCTTCGTTCCACACTCCGTACAGTCCCTCGTCGTACGGGCAGACGACGTACCCGACCGGCGCCTTCCAGAACTCCTCGACACTGGTGGAGAACCAGAGGTTGAAGTGGCTGTTGACCGGCATCAGCCGACGGAGCACCGGCTGGGCGTACGCCGCCGCCAGCACCGCGTGGGCGCGCGGGTGCCGGTCGTACGGCGGCACGTGGACGCGGTCGAGCTTGACCTGCCACGTCAACTCGACGACGCCGAACGGCTCCCGCTCGTGGGCGAGGGCCCAGGGCCTGAACCGGACGAACGGCGCGTACGCCCTGGTCTCCTCAAGGCCCGCGCCGCCGGTCCACGCCGTCGTCGCCCTGACCACCTCGGTCAGGTCCGCCGTCCACCCGCAGGCCAGGCGCGTGCCGTTGTCCCGGAGGTCCACCTGGAACGTCCGCTGCCCCTCGTCGGGCGGACACACCGTCACGCGCCGACCGCTCCGCGCGTCGACGTACTCCGCGAGGCGGCCCCGCTTCCCGTCCGCCTCGGGCAGGGCAAGCCCGAGCCCCTCGGCCGTACGCCCGAGCGCGGCCCGGAGGGCCCCGTCCTCGTCCCAATCGTCCTCGCCGAGCCCCGCTCCGAAGTTCATCGCCCCAGTGTGCCCGAACCGTCGGAGGGGCTCGAGGGACCGGCCACCCGCTACGAGAAGGCCGCCACCGCCTCTCGGGCCGGACTCCACGGCGCGGGCGCCTCCGTCCGGTCGGCCCGCCGATCCGAAGGACGGGGCCCAAGGGCTCGCTTCGACGCGCCCGAAGCCGAAAAGCGGGTGCCGCCTGCCGTTCGATGGCCCAGCATGGCCCGTATGCCTGATCTCTCGGTCCTCACCCGCGCCGAGGCCGTCGAGCGCCGCCGGCTGCTCGACGTCCGCACCGTCCACCTCGACCTCGACCTGACCCGCGGCCGGGAGGTGTTCGGCTCCACCACGGTGATCCGCTTCGGCTGCACCACCCCCGGCGCCGGGACCCACCTGGACGTCAAGCCGTCCAGGCTCCACCGGGTGGTGCTGAACGGCCGCGAACTGGACGTCGACGCACTGCGGGCGGGACGCCTTCCGCTGACCGGTCTGGCGGCCGACAACGAGCTCACAGTCGAGGCCGAGATGGCCTACTCGCACACCGGCGAGGGCATGCACCGCTTCACCGACCCGGCGGACGGCGAGGACTACGTCTACACCCAGTCCTTCCTCGACGACGGCCCGCGGGTGTTCGCCTCCTTCGACCAGCCCGACCTCAAGGCGCGGTACACGGTGTCCGTCACCGCGCCGCAGGAGTGGACCGTGGTCGGCAACAGCGCGGGCCGCCAGGTCGCTCCCGGCCGCTGGGAGTTCGCGCCCACCCCGGCGATCAGCAGCTACCTGGTCGCGGTGGTGGCCGGCCCGCTGCACTCGGTGCACGCCGAGCACGACGGGATCCCGCTCGGCCTGCACTGCCGGCGCTCGCTCGCCGCCCACCTGGACGCCGACGCCGCCGAGCTGCTGGAGGTCACCCGACAGGGCTTCGACCACTACCACCGGATCTTCCGGCGCCGCTTCGCCTTCGACAGCTACGACCAGTGCTTCGTCCCGGAGTTCAACCTCGGTGCGATGGAGAACCCTGGCTGCGTCACGCTGCGCGACGACTACGTCTTCCGCTCCGCCGTGACCGACACCCAGCGCGAGCACCGCGCCCTGGTGGTGGTGCACGAGATGGCGCACATGTGGTTCGGCGACCTGGTCACCATGACGTGGTGGGACGACCTGTGGCTGAACGAGTCCTTCGCCGAGTACATGGCCCATGCCGTCACGGCCGCCGCCACCCGCTTCACCGGCGCCTGGACCGCCTTCGCCGCCGACGGCAAGACCTGGGGCTACGACGCCGACCAGCGCCCCTCCACCCACCCGGTGGCACCGGTCACGGTGGACGACACCGCCCAGGCGCTGCAGAACTTCGACGGCATCTCCTACGCCAAGGGCGCCGCCGCGCTGCGCCAGCTGGTCGCCTGGCTCGGCGAGGACGCCTTCCTGGCCGGGGTCAACGACCACTTCGACGCGCACGCCTTCGGCAACGCCACCCTCGACGACCTGCTCCGGGCACTGACGGCGGCCAGCGGCCGCGACGTCCACGGCTGGGCCGACCGCTGGCTGCGCACCACCGGCGTGGACACCCTGCGGGTGGCCGACGGCCGGATCGCGCACACCTCGGCCGACGGCGTCCTGCGCCCGCACCGGCTGACCGTGGGCCACTACCGCCGCACCGCCGAGGGCGCCCTGGAGCTCGCCGACCGGGTGCCGCTCGACCTTCCGGCCGACGGCACCGGGGCGCCGGCGGGCGCCGCCGAGCTGACGCTGCCCAACGACACCGACCTCGGCTTCGTCAAGGTCCGGCTCGACCCCGGCTCCTGGCAGACCGTGCGGTCCTCGCTCGGCGCCGTGCCCGAGGAGCTGGCCAGGGCGGTGCTCTGGGCCTCCGCCCGGGACCAGGTGCTGGACGGCGAGCTGGCGCCGGGGGAGTACCTGCGGCTGGTCGCCGCCCACCTGCCGGGCGAGACCTCGGTGCACCTGGTGGACGCGGCGCTCTCCTTCGCCCGCACCTTCGTGACGGACTGCGCCGTGCCGCCGGCCGAGCGCCCGGCGGCGCTGGCCCTCCTGGCGGAGGTCTGCCGGACCCTGCTGCGGCGCACCAAGGGCGGGGCGGACGGCACCGGTCTGCGCCTGGTGGCCGTGCGCGGTGTGATCGGCACCGCCGCCGACCCGGCGCAGGCCGCCGAGCTGCGCGACTGGCTGGCGGCCGGCACCGTGCCCGGCGGGCCGGTGCTCGACCCGGACCTGCGCTGGCAGCTGCTGCTGCGGCTGTGCGTGCTCGGCGCGGCGGGTGAGCCGGAGATCGCCGCCGAGCTCGCCGCCCACCCCAGCGACACCAGCGAGGAGGGCGCCGCCCGATGCCGCGCCGCGCTGCCCGACCCGGCGGCCAAGGAGGCCGCCTGGCAGGCGCTCTTCCACGGCGAGCTCTCCAACTACCTCGCCGCCTCCACCGCGAGCGGCCTGTGGCAGCCCGAGCAGACCGAGCTGCTGGACGGGCTGACCGTGCGCTACTTCGAGGAGCTGGGGCCGGCCGCCGCCCGCCGGGGCCCGGCGCTGGCCCGGGTGCTCACCCGGGCGGGCTTCCCCGCCTTCGCCGCCACCGAGCGGACGGTGCGGGCGGCCGAGGCCTGCCTGGCCGATCCGGCCCTCACCGAGGCGACCCGGCGCGGACTGGTCGACCAACTGGACACCCTGCGCCGCGCGGTCCGGGCGAGGGCGCTGGCCGGGAAGTAGCACCCGGGGCGCGGCCGGGCGGCGGACGCGGGTGGACGCAGGCGGGCGCGGGCGGGCGTGGGTGGACGATGCGGGGGAGGACGCGCCGCCGCCCGGTGCAGCGCCGCCCGGCTCAGCGCCGCTCGCCCGCGTCCGCCCCGGCCTCCAGCAGGACCTGGCCGGCCGGGGCGCGGTGGTACAGCACCGAGCGGCCCGCCCGGCGGCGCAGCGCGAGCCCGGACTCGCGCAGGATCCGCAGATGGCGGCCCACCGAACCGAGCGGCAGCCCGGTCAGGGCCACCAGCTGACTGGTGGTCTTCGGCGTGTCCAGCAGGGCGAGCAGCGCCGCCCGGCCCGGCCCGAGCAGGGCGGCCAGCGCCTTCGGAACCGGACGCCGGCCCTCCTCGGCCAGCACGCCCGAGCACGGGTAGACCACCGCGTAGCGGCGCCCCGGCGCCGCGCGCCGCCGCCCGTCGACCGGCGGCACGTCCCAGCACAGCCAGCTCTGCTGCGGGGTGACCGGGACGAACAGCAACTGCACCCCGCTGAGCTCCATCGGCTCCGGCCCGTCGTCCCGGTGGCCGATCCCCAGGCGCTCGCCGCCGAGCCAGCGCATCCCGGGGCGCAGGTCGCTCAGCGCGTCCGCCCAGCCGCCCGCACCGAGCCGGGCGGTGCGCGCCAGCACGTCCGCCTCGATGATCCGCCGCCGCTGCGGCCAGCCCGGCTCGACGGTCTCCGTCCACACCCAGGCCAGCAGGTCGGCGGCGCGCTCCGCCAGGTCGCCGCGGTCCAGCGGCGGCGGCAGCGCCGTGCCCAGGGACTCCGCCAGGTCGGCCCGGGCGATGGCGGGCGGCGTCGCCCGGACCTCCGCCAGCTCCCGGGCGAACAGCTCCCCGTCCGCCACCCGCCGGCCGCCCGTGCGGTGCTCCGCGGCGCCCGGCGTCGGAGTGAGGAAGGTCGCGTTCCAGCGCGGGCCCAGCGCCGCCCGGACCAGCGCGGCGGTGACGGGGTCGGCGGCCAGCCGCTCCTGGTAGCGGGGGAGTGCGGCGTCCAGCCACCGCCGCTCGCCCGGGTGGGCGCCGTCGGCCCGGTGAAGGGTCTTCAGCGCGGCGACCGTCTCGGCGAGCGGGGAGAGCGCGAACCGGCTCCCCGCCAGGGTGTCCGCGTCCAGCCGCCACCAGACCACGATCCCCGGCCCTCCCTCGCGCTCACGGCCGCGTTTCGCCGCCCGGCGAAAACCTAACGCCCTGCCGATCGCGCCGGAAAGACTCCGCCGCATGCACACCCACTCCGCCCACCGCCCCCACCGCGGCCACCGCACCTACCGGGAGCTGTTCCGCGACCGCGAGTTCAGCGCCCTGTTCCTGTACTCCGCCACCCAGACCGCCGCCCAGACGGTGGCCGGGCTCGCGCTGGGCGTGCTGGTGTTCCGGCGGACCGAATCACCGCTGCTCGCCTCGCTCGCCATGTTCGGCCCGGCGCTCGCCCACCTGGTCGGGGCGGCCACCGTGCTGTCCGCCGCCGACCGGCTCCCGCCGCGCGCCGCCCTGACCGGGCTCGGCCTGCTGCTCGCCGCCGGCACCGGCGTCCAGGCACTGCCCGGACTCCCCGTGGCGGCGCTGTTCCCGGTCCTGCTCGTCCTCGGGGTGGCCGGCGCGGCGGGCGGCGGCGCGCGCTACGGGCTGCTCCACGACGTCCTCAGCCGGGACGGCTACCTGCTGGGGCGCTCCGCCCTCAACCTGGCGGCGGGCCTGGTCCAGATCGGCGGATTCGCCGTCGGCGGCGCGCTGGTCGCCGCCCTCGCGCCGTCCGGCGCGCTGCTCACGTCCGCCGCCCTGCACCTGCTGTCCGCCGGTACGGCCCGCGCCGGGCTGCGAGGGCGCCCGGCCAGGGCCGACGGGCGGCCCTCCGTCGCGGGCACCTGGCGGGCCAACGCGCGCCTCTGGTCCTCCGCGCCGCGCCGGTCCGTGTACCTGGCACTGTGGGTGCCCAACGGCCTGATCGTGGGCGTCGAGGCGCTCTACGTCCCGTACCGCCCGGACGCCGCCGGACTGCTGTTCGCCGTCGGGGCGCTCGGCATGCTGGTCGGGGACGTGCTCGCCGGGCGGCTGCTGCCGGCCCGGTGGCGGGAGCGGTTGGCCGTCCCGCTCTGCGCACTGCTGGCCGCGCCGTACCTGGGCTTCGCGCTGGAGCCCGCGCTGCCGCTCGCGGCGGCGCTGGTGGCGGTGGCCACCGTCGGGTACGGCGCGGGCCTGCTGCTGCAGGAGCGGCTCGTGGCGCTGACGCCGCCCGAGCTGAGCGGGCAGGCGCTCGGCCTGCACGGCTCCGGCATGCTCGCCCTCCAGGGCGTCGGCGCGGCGGCGGCGGGCGCGCTCGCCGAGGCGACCTCGGCCGCCACCGCCATGGCGTGGACCGCCGCCGCCTCGCTGGCCGTCACCGCCCTGCTCGCGCCGGGCCTGCGACCCGGTTCCGGCGCCGTCCCGGGGCCGGGGGACTGACGGTGCGTACTGCTAGCATCCGCGCAATCCGAACGAAGATCGAACAGGGTGGGCGCGGTGCAGGAAGACCGGCTGCGGAAGCAGGAACAGCCGAACGAGCAGGACCCGAGCCAGGAGGATCCGGACGGGAGAACCGCGGCGGCGGAGGGCGCGGGGGCGGGCGCGGCCCGGCGCCGCCGCATCGCGGTCGGTGTCGCGGCGGGCGTGTGCACCCTGGCGCTGGTGGGCGCGGGCGGCTGGGCGATGAGCGGGTCGGGCGCCGCGGAGCCGGCGCCGCCGGGCACCCCGACCGTCTCGCCGAGCGCCTCCCCGAGCACCTCGCCGTCCCCGACGGCTCCCGTCCCGGAGACCCCGCCGACCGAGGCCCCCGCCGTTTCGGTGGCCCCGACCGCCGCCGAGCCGGTGCCCGACGCCCCCGACGCCTCCTCAGCCCCGGCGGCCCCCGCCGAGCCGACGCCGGGCCGCCCGGCCACGCGTCCCTCGGCCCCGGTCGCCCCGCCCGCCCAACGCCCGACCACGCCTCCGAAGGCGGCCCGGCCCACCGCGCCGCCGGCTCCGCCGGTGACGCCTCCGGCGGCTCCCCAGCAGCCCGCCCCTCCGGCCCAGCCCGCGCCCCCGCCCGCCCCCAAGCCGCCGGCCCCCGAACCGACCTACGACCCGCGCGAGGGTCCCGGCCCGGGTGAGTGGACCGTCCCGCCGCGCCCGGTTCCCACCCTGCCGCCGCCGCGTCCGACCAACGCCCCCTGCCCGCCCGGCCAGATCGGCGCCTGGGACGGCTGCCACCCGCTTCCCCCGCCGATCACGCTGTCCTGAGACTCCCAGACCGCCCGGCTCGCGCCGGGCGGTCTTGATCTTCTATTAGTTGAATGCTAAATTACTTCCGACGCCAGGGCCCGACCCCCAGGAGAGACGACATGAGCACGACCGCCGTTGCCGACAACCCCGAGAAGTCCCGCTACGAGATCACCTCCGACGGTGAACTCGCCGGTTTCGCCGAGTATCACCGCTACGAGAACGAAATCGCGTTCATCCACACCGAGATCGACCCGCGCTTCGGCGGCCAGGGCCTCGGCGGCATCCTCGCCCGCGCCGCGCTCGACGACGCCCGCGCCAACGAGCTGGCCGTGCTCCCGTACTGCCCGTTCATCCGCGGCTGGCTGACCAAGCACCCCGAGTACCACGACCTCGTCCCGGCCGCCAAGCGCGAGCGGTTCGGCCTGTGACCGCCGCCGAAGCGACCGGGGGAGCCCCGGAGGCCGCGGCCGGCTTCGTCCGCGCCGCGGCCGCCGTCGCCACCAGCACCGCCGACGACTACCGCGTCGACATCCGCTCCGGCCGCCACAAGCTGTCCGCCGACGAGCCCGATTCGGCCGGCGGCGCCGACACCGCCACCACCCCGGTCGGCCTGCTGCTCTCCGCGCTCGGCTCCTGCACCGCGATCACCCTGCGGATGTACGCCCAGCGCAAGCAGTGGCCGCTGGACACCGTGCGGGTTCACCTCGGCTACGAGAAGGGCCCGGAGAAGGCCGTCCGCATCACCCGGCGGATCGACCTCCTCGGCGACCTCGACGACGCCCAGCGCGCCCGCCTGCTCGACATCGCCGACCGGACCCCGGTCACCCGCGCCGTCTCGGCCGGCACCCCCATCGTCCCGGCCGCCCCGCGCGCCTCGACCTCCGGAAACGGGGCCCACCATGGCTGAACCCGACCTCGCCGTTCCGACCCTCCGCGGCGGCCGCGCCGACACCCCGGGCGGCCCCGTGCACGAACTCCTCGCCCCGCGCGAGACCGCCCTCGGCGGCAGCACCGTCGTCCGCCGTCTGCTCCCGAACATGGGCCGGCGGATGGTGGGGGCGTGGTGCTTCGTGGACCACTACGGCCCGGACGACATCGCGGACGAGCCGGGCATGCAGGTACCCCCGCACCCGCACATGGGTCTGCAGACGGT